>CACZBB010000115.1:0-5284 GCA_902779245.1 uncultured Lachnospiraceae bacterium
TGCCCAAACCCGGAAGCTTGTGAAGGCACTCGCCGAGTACAGCCATTATGCGCAACTGTATTTGTCCAAGGCCCGCGGCTGGAAGCTTGGAACGGAGGCTGAAAATCCGGCTCACGTAGCTATGGACGATTACGGATACACGCCGACGGCCTACACGGCTGCGGATAAAGCTTCCGCTAAAAATGCGCTTAAGGGAAATGCAATCTCCGTTCAGCGGAACGCCGGGATTCAAAAGGTGTCCTTCTCGCTTACCCTCGATTCCGATACGGCCATCCATCTGTTCTTCACGCCGACAAATAACGACAACGGCGAGGCGGCCGCGACGCTGAATGGAAAGCCGGTGGCTGCCCCGAAGGAAGACGGACGCTTTAAGGTGGACATCCCGGACATTTCCGCGCACAAGCTGGGGAATGTCTTCAATGTGAAGCTTTCGATCGGTGGCCGGACGACGACGGTGAAGGTTTCCGCGCTTTCCTATGCCTATGCGATTCTCGGCACTTCGGAGGATACAACTGCGGTCAACGCGATGATCGCGCTCTATAAATACTGTGAAGCGGCAAAGGCTTATAAGGTAAACGCATAGACACGGGGGCTGGCCCGGCTGTGACCGCAGCCAATACGCCTTTCCGTGAAGAGGTATCCTTGGGCTTTGTCCTGTGCGGCGTCATGAAAAGAAGAAGGAAGAAATAAAGATGGATATTAAAACAATAGAAACATCGTCCTTTTCCATGGATTATCTCCGTTTTGGGAGCGGGGAGGCGACCTTCGTAATCCTTCCGGGCTTAAGCGTACAGGGCGTCCTTTCCTTTGCCGACGCAATTGCCGCCATGTTCAAAGCCTTTACGGAACATTTTACGGTCTATCTTTTTGAGCGGCGAAAGGACGTGCCCGCCGAATATCCGATCCGTGCGATGGCGCGGGATACGGCCGAGGCTATGAAACTTCTGGGGATAAAAAAGGCCTGCGTCTACGGCGCTTCACAGGGCGGCATGATCGCAATGGAGCTTGCTTTGGAAGAACCGGAGCTGGTGGGAAAGCTGATGTGTATACGCCGGACGTGTTTTCTGGCCTCCGTGATTTCTTCTCCGGGCAGGCGAAGACCGTGACCGTTGATGAGCTGGAGCGCTTTGCGGTCCTGGCGGAGGGCGTGAGGGGTTTTGACATCCTTGGGAAGCTGGAGAAGCTTACCTGTCCGACGTGGGTGGCCGCGTCGAGGGATGACCGTCTGTTCGGCGACGCGGCTGCCTTCGAGATCACAAAAATGGTTCCGGGGGCTGAGCTTGCTTTGTATGACGGCTTCGGCCACGCCGTGTATGATACCGCGCCGGATTTTGTGGAGCGGATGCTGGGCTTCTGCCTGAAAGCTGATAAAGGCCGTTAAAAGCTGTCTCCGACAATGGTCTTCGTGATAGGATCGTGAATCCCATGCAGGTGCTGACCTTTGCCGGGAGCCGTCTCTGGATCCTGGGCATGGCCGTGATGCTGGTCTTTGCATTTGCCGGGCTCCTCCGGCTTCGAAAAAAGACAAGGGAGGCGGTCTGCTTTGCGACCAATCCCTCCGCTAAGCCTGAGAATCCTTCCTCGAATCCCGGGAAGACGGTTCCCAAGGTGAAGACGGAGAGCCTTAAAGAGCTGGTCTCCGCGATCCGGGAAGACGGGGGCGGAGCGATCCAATGGTTTGCCGACGGTTCGGAGGGGACGGCGAAGAATTCCGCGGCGATCAAATATGCCGACCGGCGGGTCAGCTTCGACCCGCCGGTGGAGGACGGGAGCGCGTATCGACGGTTTGAGTAAACGGATCCGGCTGCGGGCTGGAGACAAAGGCGCACGGGGACGGGTTAGCTGCGCCGCTGTGGGAAGTTAACACAATTCATGCTCTGCCGGCACAGAACGACGCTCTGCCAGGGGGCGAGCCGGAGCTGACCGGGAGCCTCGCGCTTCAGATCCGCATAGTTATTAAGAAGAATCCGGGTATAGCCTTCCGGAATCTCGACGATCTGTGTCTCGCTTCCCCAGTTGGCCGCTACCAGGATGCTGACATCTCCCTCGCGGCGGTAGACGGAAGGCCCGGCGGCCTGGCAGTGCGGTTTCCGGGACATGGGAGATTTTGCGGGAAGCTTTCGGCGGGAGTACGGAGAAACGTCGCTGCGCGATCGGAAAAAGACCCGGACATCTCCGGATGGGGACCGGTGAAAAACGGGAATAAGGGCAGCGAAAGTCCCGGGGAGATCCTTGTCGGGAGCGTGTGACATCATGGAAGCAGGATCGGCAGAACGCCGATGGTTTCAAAATGACAAATGTAAACAGGAACGAGGAGGTTTTTGGGTATGAAGACATGGGATATTCAGCAAATGGGAGCGCAGCCGGTGATCGTGCAGGGCTGCATGCGGATGCCGGAGCTTTCGGCCGATGCCGCGGCCAGGGTCATCCGGTGCGCGTTCGATCTGGGCGTGACGTTTTTTGACCATGCGACCTGCTACGGGAAGGACGGGGCCGCGGAGACGAGGTTTGGCGAGGCCCTGCCGCTCACGGGGATTTCGCGCGAGGAGATCGTGCTGCAGTCCAAGTGCGGGCTTCGGTTTGAGGAAGGGCTTTTTGACTGGTCGAAGGAGAACATTCTTGCGAGCGTCGACGCCAGCCTGCGCAGGCTTCGGACGGACTATCTCGACGCGCTCCTTTTGCACCGCCCGGACCTCCTCTTTGACCCGGAAGAGGTGGCGGAGGCATTTGACCAGCTGGAAAAGAGCGGAAAGGTGCGGTACTTCGGCGTCAGCAACCTGATGCCGCTGCAGATCGAGCTTCTGCAAAAGTACGTCCGCCAGCCGCTTATTTTCAACCAGCTCCAGTTTTCGCTGGATCAGTCACAGCTCATTGACCAGGCCCTGTACCTCAATAACAAGACGACGGAATACTCCCTTATGCGGGACGGCGGCGTTCTGGATTACTGCCGTCTGCACGATATTACGGTTCAGGCCTGGTCCCCGCTGCAGAAGGGCTTCTTCAAGGGAACCTTTGTCGATGACCCGGAGTTTCCCGAGCTGAACCGGGTGCTCGGCGAGCTTGCGGAGAAATACGGCGTCTCCAAATCCGCCGTGGCGGTGGCCTGGATTCTTCGCCATCCCGCCAAAATGCAGGTCATCCTGGGGACCATGAATCCGGAGCATCTGGCCGATGCCGCCGCCGGCGCGGGTGTCTCCCTCACCCGAAAGGAATGGTACAGCCTCTACCTGGCTTCCGGAAAATATCTGCCGTGAGGCATAAAGCGCCTGAAAGAAACCCGTCACCGCAGCCCCCGCTCAGCCTTTAAGATACGCTTTGATCGCCTGGAGCCTGGCCATACAGTCGTTCCAGCCGAGGTGGTAGAGCCAGCCGAGCTTTTCCAGGTCGCCTTCGATACGGGAGACGTTGACGGGCTTAGAAGGCGAAAGACGAAGGAGCCGGCCTTCTTTATGCAGCTCCTCGATTTCCTGGCACTGCAGGTTGTAGGTCCGGGTGCTTTGTGAGAGGGTCTGGGCAAATCTCGGGTATTCGCGGTAGAGGCTCAGCGCCGTTTTGGACAGGTCCGCTTTTTTCCGGAAGTGCTCCGGGCGTGTCCGGAGGACAAGGATCTTCTCATAGCCCTGGTCGATGGCCCACCGGTACGGAATCGGGCAGGCGCAGGCGCCGTCAAGATACGGGGTGCCGTCGATCATGACCATCGGGGATATATAGGGCATCGTGGCCGAGGCCCGGATCCCCTTCATGATATCCGTGCATTTGCCTTTTTCGAAGTAAGCCGCTTCGCCGGTCCGGCAATTCGTCGCGACCGCGACGAAGCGCCGCTCCGGGCGGTTGAAGGCTTCCAGATCCAGAGGCTCGAAAAGCCCGCGGTCTTCGGTAAGGAAGCCTACGTCCAGAATGCTGTGGGCATGCACAAAGGCCTCCGCGCCCACGTAGCGGCTGTCGTGGCGGTAGCTGAGGTTTACGCGCGCGGACCGGCCGATCTGGCCGGAAACATAATTCATGCCGCCCAGGGCCCCGGCGGAAACGCCGATCACGCAGTCCAGATTGAGATCCTCCGTCATCATCGCGTCGAGAAAGCCCTGGGTGTAGAGGCCGCGGAAGGCTCCGCCCTCCAGAACAAGGCAGCCCTTCGTCAGGGTTGGACTCGCCTTTCCGGCAGGGAGTCTGTTGATTCCGGAATAAACATTTTTTGACATCTTTCTGTCGCTCCTTTCAAGTATGGCTGAATCATACTACAGCTCATATTTCCTTTGCAAGAAGAAAATGCTCGGCAGGAGAAGGGCGGTATACAGATCGTTCCTGTTACGAAGAATATAAATGAGACGCCACACGAGTCCTTTCGGGCGAGTGTCCGGCTCGGGTGTGAGCAGTCACCAAAAAGCCCTGTGCGCCGGGACGGAAAAAGAAAAAACAGGGTGTCGCGAGGTGACGGTTCATGATATACTTATGGAAAAGCGCCGGAGGGCGAGGAGGGTTTGCGTATGAAAAAAGTTTTTGCGAGTGATTTCGATGGAACGCTGTATTTTTACAAGGCCGAGGTGAAGCTTCCGCCGGAATCGGTGGAGAAGATCAAGGAATATCAGGCTGCGGGAAATTACTTCGGACTTTGCACGGGGCGGCAGATCGGCGGGCTGACGCCCTTCATCACCGGATATTTTGTGCCGGATTTCATGATCACGAGCACGGGCTCGAATATTGTGGATAAGGATCTGAAGGGGATTCGGCGTCTGGAGATCGACCGGGACGTCATGGACAAGATCGTCAAACTGATCAAGCCCCGCGGAAACCGCATCTCGATTGATATCGACGGCGTGATCAATGTCTTCGAGGAGATGGATTATCCGGGAGAGTACAATGTGATCACCGGCATGGATGACGCGCCGAAGGGCATGGTGCACGGCTGCGGCATTCACTGCGAGACGCTGGAGGAGGCTGCGGCCATGACCGCCGAGCTTAACGAGAAGTTCGGGGAGTATCTCAATGCTTTCCAGAATGTGATCGAGGTGGATCTCGCGCCGAAGGGCTGCTCGAAGGGAGCCGGGGTCGAGGCGATCCGCAAGTATTTCGGGGACTGCAAGGTTTACGGCATCGGAGATTCCCTGAATGACCTGCCGCTCCTTCTGGCCTCGGATGTCTCCTACACCTTCCCGTACGCCCCGGAGGAGGTCCGCCGCCAGGTCACCAAAGTTGTCCCCACCATTGTCGACGCCCTCGAAGACAGTATGAAGGACGAACTGAAGTAAAAGTCCAGGCATGCGAAAGGATCGATCGTTACGGTGAA
>CACZBB010000115.1:5292-11999 GCA_902779245.1 uncultured Lachnospiraceae bacterium
CTTTAAAACTTTCCTAAAATCTTCTGTATTTTTAAGTTTTTTTGCTTTATAATGAAAGAAGACAGGGCTGCCGTATCCGGCCGCCCGAAAATCTGTGTATTTTTTGTAAAATTCAGTTTTTTTAGGAGGTGAATTATGGGGAAGTTTGTGATGAAGCAGACGAAGAGCGGCGGCGTAAAGTTTGATTTGAAAGCGACCAATGGTCAGGTGATCGCGAGCTCGCAGACCTACAAGTCCGCGCGGACCGCAAAGATCGGCATCGCCAGCGTCGCGGCCAACGCGCCAAAGGCCGCGCTGGAGGATCAGACGGCGGAAGGCTATGAAAAGCAAAAGCATCCGAAGTTTGAGGTTTATCAGGATAAGGCCGGCGAGTATCGGTTCCGCCTGAAAGCGTCCAACGGTCAGATCATCGCCGTGAGCGAGGGTTATGTGACCATGGCCAACTGCCTGAACGGCGTGGAATCGGTACGGAAGAACGCCGTGGACGCGCCGGTCGAGATGGAACAATAAACGAAGAACGCCCCCTGTCCGCCGGACAGGGGGCGTTTCTTTATTCACAGACGTAAACATCATTTTTCCGGATCATAAAGGAAGGTCTCCTCGATCACGGGGCGGAGGCCTTTCTGTTCGCACATCTGCACGGCCGTGAACATGGCGCGGTCATTGCCCTCGATCATGCACCAGCCCTCGGAAGTGAGGGCCAGATCCCAACCGACGTACTTCTGCTCCGGGACGACACGCGCAAGCTCTTCGACAAGAGCCACCAGCTCATCCCAGCGGGGAAGCTGTCTTCCTTTAAAGACCTCGCCCGAATCCGGGTGCGCGGCGTAGGAGGTGCCGTCCTCGCGAAAGCCGTCGGTGCGGATCACACCGGTCTCCGGATCCACGGAAGCGCAGATCCCGCCCGCGCCGGCATTGTCCACGACGCTGTCCCCGCTGCCGGTCCGAAGCACCGCGTACATATGCACCAGCTTGTCCGGGCGAAGGAAGGTGACATACCGGATCGTGTTGACCGAAGCCGGATGAAACGCCGCCATGGCCGGATCCTGCACGATGTATTCCTCCGCGACGCAGGGGAAGAGCGCCTTCGCGGTCTCTTTCACTTCATCCGGCAGGGCGCCGGTTCCTCCGTCAAGGTCAAACCGGAAGATATCCTTTCCCTCGGCCTTATCAAGCGCTTTCAGGAGGAAGCACGGATGCCTTTTGGCAAAAGCTTCCAGCTCCCCGAGATCCGCTTCTGATGAAAGCAGCAGCATTTCCCGGCGGTAATACGGCCGGAAAGTCTCGTAGGCAAGATATTTGTCAAAGAACTTCCTGCGGACCTCCAGGTCGCTGTGCAGCGCGTAGGTCAGCTTCTTCTTTTCAAATTCCCCGACAAATGCCCGCCGTTCGGCATCGGTTTTATCCTCGAAATGGAAGAGGAAGTACTGGGGGTAGCTGACGAGGTAACGGCGGCGGCTGTACATCATGTCCCGCGCGAGCTTCCCGAGATAAGCCTTGTCGCCCTGCTTATCCTTCGGAACAAATTGCCGGAGGATTTCGCCGATGTGTTGTTTTTTCCCTTTCCGAAGGAGGCTTGCGGCATAATCCGCAAGGCTCGCGGCCCGCGCCGCGGTGGCGGATGAGCTGAGCACATGATTCATCGTCAGCTTCCACTTCGGCATCATTTGTTTTTCGTGCGTGTTTTCACCCATTTTCCTTACCCTTTACTCTTTCCCGTTCCAGCAGTAGGTACAGAGATTTTCCTTCGGAAGCCCGACGGCATCCAGCATGTCGTCAAGGCGGTTGTAGGCGAGGGACGTGAAGCCCTGACGCTTGCAGAGGCCATTGATCATCCGGCAGTAGCGGTCGGAATCCGGGTCGGCATATTCCTCGAGAACCTCCGGATCGACATTTTCGCCCTCCTCCTCGGCGATGATCTGCCGGGCGACGAGCTCCATCTCCGACGTGCTGCGGCTGAAATTGAGGTACCTGCAGCCAAAGAGGATCGGCGGGCAGGCCGGGCGCACGTGAACCTCCTTCGCGCCGCTCTGGTAGAGGAAATCCGTCGTCTCCCGGAGTTGCGTTCCCCGCACGATCGAGTCGTCGATGAGAAGGAGCCGCTGGCCTTTGATCAGCTCATGTACCGGGATCAGTTTCATCTTCGCGATGAAATCCCGTTTGGACTGAACCGTCGGCATAAAGGAGCGCGGCCAGGTGGGCGTGTACTTGATGAAGGGGCGGGAGAAGGGCACGCCGGATTCGTTGGAATAGCCGATGGCGTGTGCCGTGCCGGAATCCGGGACACCCGCCACCGCGTCGATGTCATCCGCCGGAAGATGGTCGCGCTTCGCGAGATGTTCACCGCAGCGGACACGCATGCCTTCCACCGAAACGCCCTCGTAGACCGAGGCCGGATAACCGTAGTAGACCCACAGGAAGGTACAGATTCGCATTTTTTTGCCCGGTTCACGACGGATGCGGACCGAATCGGGCGTCATCTCGCAGATCTCGCCCGGGCCGAGCTCGTGGTAATCCTGATATCCGAGCTTCATGTAGGCGAAGGACTCGAAGCTTGCGCAGAAGCCCTGATCTTCTTTCCGGCCGATGACGAGAGGCGTGCGGCCCAGAAGATCCCTGGCACAGAAAATCTTATCAGGGAAGAGCAAAAGTAACGTCATGGAGCCGTCAATCTGTTCCTGGGCGTAGTGAATACCGTCAATGATGTTTTCTTTTTCGTCAATGAGCATGGAAACCAGCTCCGTCTGATTCGTTCCGCCCATGCTCATCTCGTGGAACTGCTTCCCGCGGTCGAGCATCCCCTGCGCGAGCTCACGGATGTTGTTGATCCTGCCGACAGTGGTGATGGCGTACACGCCATGGTGTGAGTGGACAACCAGCGGTTGGGGCTCAAAGTCGGAGATGCAGCCGATCCCAAGGTTTCCCTTCATCTCGTTGGCTTCTTTCTCGAACTTTGTCCGGAAAGGGCTGTTTTCGATTCTGTGGATCGCCTTGTCGAAGCCTTTTACCTCATCATAGACGGCCATGCCGGCCCGGCGCGTTCCGAGATGGGAGTGGTAGTCGGTGCCGAAAAACAGATCATAAATGCAGTTATTTTTTAGCGCTGCAGCAAAAAATCCACCCATAAGGCCTCCTAAAAAAATACAGGGGATCGTTTTCCCGATGCTTTGGGAGGCAGGGAAAACGAGGGGTACAAAAGGAAGACGCGATAATCTCGCGGATCCTCCGCCGTAAGCGAGGCTCATCTGAGGGGATGACCGCGCTTTCAATAGCGCTTTTATT
Organism: uncultured Lachnospiraceae bacterium; assembly: GCA_902779245.1. Taxonomy (GTDB): domain Bacteria; phylum Bacillota; class Clostridia; order Lachnospirales; family Lachnospiraceae; genus Chordicoccus. The sequence continues at coordinate 8,575 of CACZBB010000115.1, forward strand.
ATAACAAAAAATCCGGAAAATGCTTCCACGAGTTTTAATAACGTGAAAAGGAACAAAAACCAGGCGTCAAATGCGGGATTTTATGATCTCCTGTCAGCTGAAAATATCAGATGCTTTCGGAAACATGTTCATTATGTATAACAATCTTGACAAATCTCACGGCTGAGTGTATAAAATGATTATTGGCCGTGAAATGCAGGCAGATGGAGGGTTTCCCTGCCGGTCCGTGCTTTGAGAGGGCAGATCATCAGAGACTCTCCGAGGCCAGGCGTTCGGAAGAGATCATGAAGAAGGAGGAAAGGATATGGCGTGTTTTTTAGTTTCCGCCGCGGAGGCCGCGGTCGTGACGATCGTTGAGAAGGCTGTGGAGAAAAAAGAGAAGAAGGTGGAGGTCTTTGAAACGCAGTCCGCGGAGATGACACAGGTTCCGCTTTCAAGAAAGCTGAAATGGCTTCGCAACATGCTTTGGGGCGGCGCGCTTCTGCTCCTTTTTGAACACATCTGGCACGGGGAGGTCGTACCCTGGTTCCCGTTCCTGACGGCGGCCTCGGATCCGGCCGACACGCTGCAGATGCTGAAGGAGATGGCGACGGTCGGCGTCGCGATGGCGGCTCTGGTGACGCTGGTGTGGCTGGGACTTGTGGCGGTTGTCTCGATCTATGAGAAGAGGGCCCGGAACTCGTCCTCGGCGAAGGCCTGAGAGGAGGTTTGACGATGACGTTGCTGGTTAGCGTTTTCGCGGCGGTTCTTTGCACGGTGATTTGGTACAAAAACGCTCCGAAGGACGAAATGCGCGTCAGCATCCTCTGCTGGATGTTCTGGGGCGCTTCGCTGATGTGGCTGGTGGACGCGATCTTTGAGTTCGCGGAGCTGGGCGCGGCGTATTTTCAGCCGGCACCGGCCGACATGCTCAACGACCTTTTCCTGGGATTATCGGTGGTGGCCTTCGCGCTTGTCGTCTGGCTGGTCATCCTGATCATCAAAGACCCGAAAGGCACTGTCCGGGCAGCCATTTTCAAAAAGAAATAACAGGATATGCTTGCAAGGAAATGCGGTTCTGCCAGTAAACAGAACCGCGTTTTGCTTAAAGGCGTAAGACGGCCGCGGGCCGGATTCGGAAAATGTGTTTTGAGAGGATGAAATGAGAACGGAGATCCGGAAACTTTTGGAAGGCGTTCAGAGCGGCAGGGTTTCGGTGGATGAGGCACTTTTTAAGCTGAAACGCGAACCGTTCGAGGATCTGGGCTTTGCGAAGATCGACGGGCACCGGAGCATCCGCCAGGGAACGCACGAGGTGATCTACGGAGCCGGGAAGACGCCGGAACAGATCGCCGGGATCGTTGAGGCGATGCGAAGGAGCGGGCAGGAGAGGATCCTGATCACGCGGCTTTCGCCGGAGGGCGCCGAACGGCTGTCGCGGGAGCCCGCCTTCTCATACCGCCCGGAGGCGAGGCTCGGCATCGTCGGCAGTCTGCCGGCTCCGGACGGGATCGGGAGGATCGTCGTCGCGACCGGCGGAACCAGTGATATCCCGGTCGCGGAGGAGGCCGCTGTAACGGCGGAGTTTCTGGGCAGCCATGTTGTGAGGCTTTACGATGTCGGGGTGGCCGGCCTGCACCGTCTGCTCGCGCATCTGGAGGAGATCATGGAAGCTTCGGTGATCATCGCGATCGCGGGCATGGAGGGAGCGCTCGCCAGTGTGATCGGCGGACTCGCGGACTGCCCGGTTATCGCGGTGCCGACGAGCGTCGGCTACGGCGCGGCCTTCGGCGGCGTGTCCGCGCTTCTTTCCATGCTGAATTCCTGTGCGAGCGGCGTCGCCGTCGTCAATATCGATAACGGCTTTGGCGCGGGGTATCTTGCGAGCCGGATTAACCATATGGGAGAGAAGAATGAAGGAGGGAAGGAATGAAGACGCTGTATCTGGACTGCGGTATGGGGGCGGCCGGCGATATGCTGACGGCCGCGCTGCTTGAGCTTTTGCCCGAGCCGGACGCATTTGTGGAGAAGCTGAACCGCCTGGGCATTCCGGGGGCGACCTTTACAAGAGAAAAAACCGGGATATCCGGGATCATGGGATCAAGGATGTCGGTGAAGGTTGACGGAGCTGAGGAGGGGGCGGAGCACACGCATCTACATGAGCACGCGGAAGGAGCTGCCCATACGCACGCGCACGCGCATGCGCACAGCGGCATGGACGAAATCCGGCACATCGTGACGGAGCATTTGACGCTGCCGCCGGAAATAGCCGCGGATGTGATGCGTGTCTATGCGATGATTGCCGACGCGGAGAGCCGCGTCCATGGCGTTCCGGTCAGCCGGATCCATTTTCATGAGGTCGGAATGATGGATGCCATCGCGGATGTTGCGGCGGTCTGTCTTCTTATGCGGGAGCTTTCGCCGGACAGCGTCGCAGCCTCGCCTGTCCATGTCGGAAGCGGGCATGTCCGCTGCGCCCATGGAATCCTGCCGGTTCCCGCCCCGGCCACGGCCCTGCTTCTGGAGGGCGTGCCGATATACGGGGGAAGCCTTGAGGGCGAGCTCTGTACGCCGACGGGCGCGGCGCTTCTGAAATACTTTGTGACGCAGTTCGGGCCGATGCCGGTGATGACGGTTCGAAAGACAGGCTATGGCTTTGGAAAGAAGGAGTTTCCGGTGCTCAACTGCGTGCGGGCAATGCTTGGCGAGTCGTTCGATACGGCAAATGAAACGCCGGGGGAACGGGGATCCGAAAATGTGGTCCTGGAGCTGTCCTGCAATGTGGATGACATGACCGCCGAGGAGATCGGCTTTGCCATGGAAAGGCTTTTTGAGGGCGGCGCCCACGAGGTGTATACGGTGGCGATCGGAATGAAAAAGAATCGGCCCGGAACGCTTCTCCGGGTCATGTGCAAGCCCCGGGACCGGGAGAAAATGGTTGGACTTATGTACAAATATACGTCCACGATCGGGATCCGGGAGGTGTGGACGCATCGATACGTTCTGGACCGGAAGCTGACCTGCACCGCCACGCCGTACGGGGAGGTCCGCGTGAAGAATTCCATCGGTTACGGGGTGAGCCGGAGAAAATATGAGTATGAGGATCTTGCCCGGATCGCGAGGGAGAGGGGGATTACGCTTGCGGAGGCCAGGGAGCTGCTCGACGGCGGCGTTCCCCGGTGAAGGTTCCGGGATGTGAGGCGTTTTTCCGTTACTGTATGTACCCGAGCCGGACACTTGCCTTAAAGGACGGAGGCATCGCTGAATGACGACAACGCAGCGGAAGCCTTGAAGACAAAAGAAAAGAAGCCGCATCCGGGGGTTCCGAATGCGGCTTTTTCAGACTCCGTAAGGAGCTGTCACGAAATAAAATGTACAGATTGCGTAGGATATTTTTCCGAGGGCAAGGAAGAAAGCCGAAGTCGTAGCGGGCTACGACAAGGTTT
>CACZBB010000116.1 GCA_902779245.1 uncultured Lachnospiraceae bacterium
TTTCGGAGCCCGGGGCCGGCTGCGGCTGTTCCACCGCCACTGCAATAATATCGCGATCGTCGCCATTTGTTCCGGTGATCTTCTGTTTTTCCCCGATCTCGCGGATGCTCGTGATGAGGTCCCGGCACTGGGCCGCCTCCTCAAAACGCATCGCCTCCGCGGCCGCCTGCATTTGCCGCGTCAGAAGATCTATTTCCGCCTGCTGATGCCCCTTCAGAAACTCCAGCACGCGGTGAACATTTGCCGAATACGCTTCTTTCGTCATCATCCCCTGACAGGGGGCGCTACACTGCCCGATGTGATAGTAAAGGCACGGGCGGTCCCGTCCGGTCTCCTCCGGCAGGCGCTTTGAGCAGGCGCGGATCTTGCAGAGCTTCCGGAGGAGCTCCACCGTATCCCGCACCGCCGTCGCGTTCGTGTAGGGGCCGAAATACTTCGACCCGTCCTTTTTCTGCCCCCGCGCGATCTGAAGGCGCGGAAAATCCTCCCCCACGGTCACGCGGATGTAGGGGTAGGATTTATCGTCCATCAGCATCGTGTTGTATTTGGGCCGGTGCTCCTTGATGAGGTTCGACTCCAGCACCAGCGCCTCCAGCTCCGAGTCCGTCACGATGTACTCGAAGCGGTCAATGAGCGTCAGCATGCGTCCGATCTTCGGCGTCCGCGCCGCGCCCTTTCGAAAATACTGCCGGACCCGGTTTTTCAGGTTCACGGCCTTTCCCACATAAAGGATCTCATCATGCTGATCGTGCATGATGTACACCCCCGGCTTTCCGGGCAGCTTCTTCAGTTCGTCCTCAATAATAAAATCGCTCATGCCGCTATTATAACAAATTTTGGTCCGGGTGTCAAAACACCCGCGGGAAGCTTTTTAAGCTTCTTGCGGCCGACTTCGCGCGGCAGCTACTTCCAAACAATCGGCCGAAAGAAACCTTTTTAGCTTCCTTGCGCTGCCCTGTGATATACATACGGCAGGCGCCGGACAGCATGTGTCCGGCGCCTGCCGTAAATTCATTTCATCTTTATACTTCCGTATCCGCCTTGCCCGGATCCCATGCGCCCGAAGCTCCTCCATAAACCGGAGCCCCGGTATCGGACGGCGCTTCGCCGGCCGGGTTCCCGGTACCGGACGGCGCTCCATACGCAGAATTTCCGGCGCCGGCAGCAGACTGCGTGTCCGCCGGATTTCCCGCCCGGTACGGATTCCCCTGCGCGGTGCCTGCCGCCTGTCTGACCGTGTTGGGATTGCCCGCCCAGTACGGATTCTCCTCGACGCGGCGCTTGTCGGCGCCGATGGCGGGATCCGCCAGACCTTCGACATCCCGGTAAATACGCATGAACTCGCGCCCGGTGATCGTTTCCTTATGAATAAGATACTCGGCCAGCTGATCCATCGTTCCCCGGTGCGCCCTAAGAAGCGTCAGCGCCTCTTCGTAGGAGCGCTTCAAAAGCTCCATGACCTCGTGGTCGATCTCGGTGGCGGTGCGGTCGCCGCAGTTAAGCACCGTGCGTCCATCCAGATACTGGCTCTCGACGCTCGCAAGCCCCATCAGGCCGAACCGCTCGGACATGCCGTATTGCGTGATCATCGGGCGGGCAAGCTTGGTCGCCTGCTCAATATCGTTGGCCGCGCCCGTAGTGACCGTGTCAAACACGATCTCCTCGGCGGCGCGTCCGCCGAGAAGCTGCACCAGGCGAGCCTCCAGCTCCTTCTTGGTGTTCAGGAACTTCTCCTCCTCCGGCACGTTCAGCACATAGCCGAGCGCGCCCATCGTGCGCGGAATAATCGTAATCTTCTGCACCGGCTCCGCATTTTTCTGAAGCGCGGAGAGCAGCGCGTGGCCGATCTCATGGTAAGAGACGATCCGCCGCTCCTCCTGGCTGAGGATCCGGTCCTTCTTCTCCTTGCCCACGAGGACGACCTCCACGGCGTCGAGCAGATCCTTCTGGCACACGACCTGCCGCCCGTTCTTGACCGCCAGGATCGCGGCCTCGTTGATCATGTTCGCCAGATCCGAGCCCACGGCGCCGCTGGTGGCCAGGGCAATATTTTCGAGATCGACCGAATCATCCATGTGGACATCCTTCGCGTGAACCTTGAGGATCGCGATCCGGCCTTTAAGATCCGGGCGGTCCACGATGACCCGGCGGTCAAAGCGGCCCGGACGGAGAAGCGCCGGATCCAGGATCTCCGGACGGTTGGTGGCCGCAAGAATGAGAAGGCCCTTGTCGGAATCAAAGCCGTCCATCTCCGCGAGGAGCTGGTTCAGGGTCTGCTCGCGCTCGTCGTTGCCGCCGAAGCGCCCCGAATCGCGGGTCTTGCCGATGGCGTCGATCTCGTCAATGAAAATGATGCAGGGGGAGTTTTTCTTGGCTTCCTCGAAGAGGTCGCGCACGCGGCTCGCGCCGACGCCGACAAACATCTCGACAAATTCCGATCCGGACAGCGAGAAGAAGGGGACATGCGCCTCGCCCGCCACGGCCTTCGCCAGCAGCGTTTTGCCGGTGCCGGGAGGCCCGACGAGCAGCGCGCCCTTCGGAAGCTTTGCGCCGATGGCGGAGTAACGGCCGGGGTTGTGAAGGAAATCCACGCATTCCTGCAGAGATTCCTTCGCCTCGTCCTCGCCGGCGACGTCCTTAAAGGTGACGCCGGTCTCCTTCTGAATGTACGTCTTCGCGCGGCTCTTGCCGACGCCCATGATCCCGCCTCCGCTCTTGCCGATCTTGTTCATCATAATGCTGAGGAAGATCATCAGTATAATAAATGGCGCGAGGAAGCTGATGAGCGTGCTGACGATGGCCATCGCCGCCGAAGCTTCCTGCTTGGAGAACTTAACTTCCTTATGCGTCTCCATCCTGGCCGTCAGGGCGGTCTCGTCCTCGGTCATGGTCGTGTAATAATTCACGACCGGCTCCTTGATATCTCCCGCGGTCTTCGGCTTGATATTCAGCGTCGTGCCGTTAATCTCGACCTCCTGCAGCTCTTTGTTCTCCAGCATCAGAAGGAACGCGTCGTAGCTGATCTGCTTCGAAGCCGTGCTGCCGAACATTCCCGAGAAAAAGCTCATGCACAGAAGGCTGACTAGGATGCAGATCAGAAGGATTAGAATCGACTGGCGGCCCTTGCCCGGCTGCTGGTTATTCTGGTTTGGATCCATGTATTTTCCTCCTTTCGGATTGATTTATACAGTAGCCTTTACTATACCGCATTTGCCCTATAGAAAGCAAGTTCACAGTGCGTGAAAGCCATAAAAGTTTTGTGAAAATAAAGTGCATTTGCCCTGTGTTTCTGCTATGATAAGAAGTTGTAAAGCTTCGGCAAATGAATCGCCCGGAATCCGGCTGCCTGGCGGCCGGCCGCGAACCGCCGTCGCTAAGGAGGAGGTGCTTATGAAACTTGGTTTTAGCAGCGAGCAATATCTGGAAATGCAGTCTCGGAAGATTCGGGAACGGATCAAGAAATTCGGCGGAAAGCTGTACCTGGAATTCGGCGGGAAGCTGTTCGACGACTATCACGCTTCGCGCGTCCTGCCGGGCTTTCTACCGGATATAAAGCTTCAGATGCTTCTCCAGCTCCGCGACCAGACAGAGATCGTGATCGCCATTTCCGCGGCGGATATTGAGAACAATAAGATCCGCGGAGATCTGGGCATCACCTACGACACGGACGTTCTGCGGCTCATGAACGAGTTTCGGGATGTCGGTCTTTACGTCGGCTCGGTCGTGATCACGCACTACACCGGGCAGGACTCGGCGTCCCTTTTTAAGAATCATCTGGAGCGAAGCGGCGTGCGCGTCTACCAGCACTACATGATCAAGGGTTATCCGAACAATGTCAATTATATCGTGAGCGATGAGGGCTACGGGAAAAATGACTATATCGAGACCTCGCGCCCGCTGGTCATCGTCACCGCGCCCGGCCCGGGAAGCGGCAAGCTGGCGACCTGCCTGTCCCAGCTCTACCACGACCACAAGCGCGGGATCAACGCCGGCTACGCGAAATTCGAGACCTTCCCGATCTGGAACCTGCCCTTAAAGCATCCGGTCAATCTCGCCTACGAGGCCGCAACCGCCGACCTCAACGATCTCAACATGATCGATCCCTTCCATCTGGAAGCGTACGGCGAGACCACCGTCAACTATAACCGTGACATTGAGGCCTTCCCGGTCCTGCAGGCGATCTTTGAAAGCATTTACGGGAACTGCCCTTATAAATCGCCGACCGATATGGGCGTGAATATGGCCGGCCGCTGTATTACGGACGATGAGGTCTGCCGGGAGGCTTCCCGCCAGGAGATCATCCGCCGGTATTATGAAACGCTGGCGGGGCTGGCCGACGGGACGCGGCACGAGACCGAGGCGGACAAGATCGAGCTGATCATGAAGCAGGCGCACGTGACGACGGCGGACCGCAAGGTGGTCGCCCCGGCCCTTAAGCGGGCGGAGGAAACCGGCGCGCCGGCGGTCGCGATCGAGCTGCCGGACGGAAGCCTTGTCACGGGAAAGACGACAAAGCTTCTCGGAGCCCTGTCCGCGGCACTTTTGAACGCGCTGAAGCTCCTGGCCGGCATCGACCACTCGGTCAAGATCATTTCGCCCGAGGCCATCGAGCCGATCCAGCAGCTCAAGACCATGTATCTGGGCGGGAAAAATCCCCGTCTGCACACGGATGAGATTCTGATCGCGCTCTCGATGTCGGCGGTGAACAATCCCCGGGCGAAGGAAGCGATGGACGCGCTCCCGGGGCTTCGCGGCTCCCAGGCGCACGCGTCCGTCATGCTCTCGCCGGTGGATGTGCGCGTCATGAAAAAGCTCGGCGTCCAGATCACCTGCGAGCCGGTCTATGAAAATAAGAAGATCTTCCATTAAGAAAATGAACGTAAGGGGATGCGTATGCTTCTTATAAAAAACAGTATTCTGGCGGATCCGGCCTCCGGGACGACGCGGAGGGCGGATGTCCTGATCGCGGAGGGCAGAATTTTGAAGATCGCCGAAAACCTTCCGTCAGGAACGGCTTCGCCGGAGGTTCTTACGGAAATGCCTGCCGGTGCGGGTTCCGTCTCTCCGGCAGGTCTCGCAGAGAGCCGGGAAAATGCCGGCTCCAGGGAGCCGGTGGTTTTGGACGGTTCCGGCTGTGTCCTCGCGCCGGGACTCATCGACACGCATGTGCATTTCCGGGATCCCGGATATACCGAAAAGGAAGACATCGAGACCGGGGCCCGGGCCGCGAAGCGCGGGGGCTTTACCACGGTCGTGATGATGGCGAACACGAATCCGGTGATCGATGCGCCGGAGCTTGTCCGGGCAAATCTGGAAAAAGGGAAGGCGACCGGGATCCATGTCCTGCAGGCGGCCGCGGTGACGCGCGGGATGCGCGGGAAAGAGCTAAGCGACCTGGAAGCCCTGGCCGCCGCCGGCGCCGCCTGTTTTACGGACGACGGGCTCCCCATCACGGACGAAAAGCTTCTTTTTGAAGCCCTTCGCGAAGCGGCTAAGCTTGGCCTTCCGGTAAGCCTCCATGAGGAGGATCCGGCCTTTATCGCCTCCCAGGGCGTGAACGCCGGTCCCATGGCGGAGGCTCTCGGGCTCGGCGGCGCTTCCGCCCTCGCCGAGGAGGTTCTTGTCGCCCGCGACGTGCTGCTCGCGGCGAACGCCGGCGCCTCGCTGGTGATCCAGCATATCAGCTCCGGTCTGTCCGTGAAGCTTCTCCGCGCGGCAAAAAGCTTCGGCATAGAAAACATCCATGCCGAAGCGACGCCCCACCATTTTTCGCTGACGGAGGCGGCGGTGCTCTCCCACGGAACCTTTGCCCGCATGAACCCGCCGCTTAGGACCGAGGCAGACCGCCTGGAGATCATCCGGGGGCTCGCCGACGGCACGATCGACCTGATCGCGACCGATCACGCGCCGCACACGACGGCGGAGAAGAACCGGCCCTTCGGAAAAGCGCCCAGCGGCATTATCGGGCTGGAGACCTCGCTGGCCCTCGGCGTCACCAACCTCGTCCGGCCGGGACATTTGCCGCTTCTGGAGCTTCTGCGGAAGATGACCGTCAATCCGGCCCGGCTCCTCGGGCTTCCCGAGCCGCGGATCGAAGCCGGCGCCCCCGCCGACCTCGTCCTCTTCGCCCCCGATGAAACCTTCGTCGCCGGAAGCTACGCCTCCAAAGCCGAAAACAGTCCTTTCACCGGCGAAACCCTCTTCGCCCCCGTCAAAGCCACCATCTGCGGCGGAAAGATCGTCTACAAAGCCTGACGGACACAGACGGGCCATCGTCCGACGGACAATTTCATTGCAAAACGCCTTCGTTTCTGGTCACCGTGTGACCAGAAACGAATACCCCGTGGTGCGCGCACCAGCGCATGGAGATTAACTGTGAACGGAATGAACAGTACCGAACGGAAACTTCCCCCGCAAGATCACGAATCCGTTTTTAACGATCAGATTGTCACGGATCGTTTCGCTCCGAATGGCATGGTCCTGCATATGCTATGATAGAGGCGGGATGATTTCGTAAGAAAAAAGGACGCGGATACCGGAAACAGGTATCTGCGTCCTTTTTTCACAGAGCCGCGCAAGGAATTTACTCTAAAAGTCCCGCGGTGCGACCGCCGGATGGGCGTGCTCGCACGCACAGACGCGCGGTCATAGCGCGGGCTAGCCTGTAGAGCCAAGAGGGCG
>CACZBB010000117.1 GCA_902779245.1 uncultured Lachnospiraceae bacterium
CGATTCGGTCAGCAAGACCTTTACGATCAACAAGAAAGCCAATCCGATGGTTGTCGTCGGCAAAAACGTCACGATGGCTCTGAAGAAGCTCAATTCCATTCCGGCCGATAAGAAGGGTCTTACGTTCCAGCGCAAGACGGCCATCACGATCCGGAATCAGAAGGGCGATCTGAGCTACGAGATGGTCTCTGTTACTCCGGTATCGAAGACCAACATGTTCAACGTCACGGAAAAGGGCGGCATCTTTGTCACGAAGGGCCTGAAGCTGGGCACGTACAAGATCCAGGTTAAGGTTACCGCCGCGGGCGACGAGTTCCATAAGAGCAAGTCCACGACCGTTACGGTACAGGTCAAGCTCTACACCAACTAATCATTCTTAGGGGTGAGGGAGTCTCTGCCCCTCTCGCGAGCCGCGTACTGCCGAAAGCAGTACGCGGCTCTGTGTTACTGTTCACGCCGTTCACAGTAACGAAGGCGTTTTGCAATAACCGTGTGCGTTAAAATCAAAATTTTTTCAAAAAAATCCTTGACATCTACATCGATCCGAGGTAAAATAACAAGCGTTGTAGGGATACAGCTTATGTGTGGGTAGCTCAGCTGGATAGAGCGTCTGGCTACGGACCAGAAGGTCGCGAGTTCGAATCTTGTCCCGCACGTCAAAGCCTCCGAGTTTATCGGAGGCTTTTTTATTTCTTCGATTCCTCAAGACGTTATTGTTCACAGTACCGCAAGACGTCTTTTTCTGCGGCTTTTCATTCTTCCCCGTTTCATTCGCGCAAAGATTATGGTACAATAGATAAAGAGCTTGTTTTGACAAAGGGCTCAGAACGGTATGAATGTGCTGCGGATCAGCCCTAAACATTTGAACGTGAAACATTTGCCGAGTATTCGGCAGAAGGGGGGAGCGGATGACGAAAGGAGAATTCCTGCAGGCTTTTGGCGAAAAGCTTTCCGAAGGTCTGCCGACCAATGAAGTCCTTCGGCAAATGCAGTACTACGAAGGCTTTTTTGACGCGGAGACCAGCCGCGGACGAACCGAAGCGGAAGTGCTTTCGGAGCTCGGCGATCCGGTTTTACTGGCGAGAAACGTTCTGGAGAGTCCGGTCTCTTCGAGAAGCTACCAAAACACACTCAGCCCCTATGAGCAGGGATTTGCCGAAGGGAGCTATGCCGGAAAGAACCAAAGCCGCGATCCCGCATCCGAAAGTACGGAGGACGCTTCGCCGCGTTCTCAGGGATCCCGGTACGCTCAGCCAAAGGCCCAGGCACACGCCGCATATTCCGCGCCCTATGAACCCCGGACGAAGAATCAACCGGTCGACAGATGGCGAAAGGAATCAGAGCCCGAGGATCTTCAAAAAAAAGGTTCCTGGCAAAAGATGCCGGATCCGGAAGAACAGCCTGAGCCCGTCCGCGGCAGCGTCGAGGGCACGGGAAAGCCCGGACTTGTACCGACTCTTGCGCCGATCCTTCTTGGCATTGTTCTTTTGTCCTTCATCATTATCGGATGCGTGACCGGCGGGATCACGAAATCCGCCATGATTCTGCCCATCATCCTGCTGGCCGTCGCGCTCGTCATCGTCTTCATTCTGGTCATCATTCGGAAAAAACGAAAATAAGACTTCTTGCGCATTTTGCACTCCTGCTTCGCGGCTCTTCGTCGCTTCGCTCTTTATAAAGGACAGCGCAGGAGGTTCAGGCTTCAAGTATGAATATAAAAAACCATGCCGCCGCGGATTTTTCCGTAAAGCGCTAAGAAGGGATCAACTATGCAGGACGCAAGCGCCGTGCGCACGCAAAAGCTCTATTATAAGGACGCCTACCAGACCTCGTTCAGTGCAAGGATCATCTCCGCCGACGGGCGCGATCTTGTGCTGGACCAGACGCTGTTTTTTCCCGAGGAAGGCGGTCAGAGCCCGGACCGGGGGATCCTGGCCGGCTGTACCGTTCTGGACGTGCAGATCCGGGACGGGGAGATCCACCATATTCTCGGCGATCCGCTGCCGGCGGGCCTGACTCCTGGAACGGAGGTTTCCGGCGAGATCGACGGACCGCACCGCTTCTCGAACATGCAGCAGCATTCCGGCGAGCATCTGTTTTCCGGGATCATGTACCGGCGCTTCGGACTTGAGAATATCGGCTTCCACTGCAGCGACCGGGAGGTGACGCTGGATTATAATGGACCGCTCACAGCGGAGCAGCTCCAGGCCGTGGAGCGGGAAGCAAATGCCGCCATCGTTAAAAACATCCCGAGCGAGGTTCGCTTCCTCTATGGCGAGGAGGCAAAAACCGCCGTCTATCGCAGCAAGCTCGACCTTTCGGGAGAGGTTCGGGTCGTCACCTTTGCCGGTGTTGACGCCTGTGCCTGCTGCGCTCCCCACGTCGCCCGGACCGGCGAAATCGGCTGTCTTAAGGTTGTCGGTGTGCAGAATTGGAAGAGCGGCGTCCGGGTGAATATCCTCTGCGGGGCGCGCGCGATGGAGCTCTTCGACCGCGATCACGCGCTGATCACCGGACTTTCCCGGTACCTCACCACCTCTCCGGAAGAGGTCTTCGGACTCGTCACGCGAATGCGCGAGGAAAAAGCCGCCCTTCTGACCAGAATACGACAAATGGAAACGGAAAGGCTTCTGGAACGGGTGGGCCGCGCCGAGGCAACGGACGGAAGTATCCTTTTCTTTGAGGCGTCTCTGGAACAAAAACCGGCCCGGGAGGCGGTCAACGCTCTTGCCTCCAGAGCCGGAAAATACGCAGGGATCTTTATCGGAAATGACAGGGAGGGTTATCGCTTTATCATCGGCTCTCTGCATGCCGATGCCCGCGAGGCCGCGAATCTCCTGAAACAAGCCTTCAATGCCCGCGGCGGCGGCCAGCCGGCCATGGTCCAGGGCTCCGTAAAGGCCGCGGAAGCACAGATCCGTACATTGCTTTCTACTGTTCACACCTGAGCCGGACACTCTGTGAACGGATTGAACCGTAAGTCTCCCTTTTTTCAGCCGGCTCCCCGCATTTGCCGCGGGGAGCCGGCTGTTTTCATGAGCCAGCCCGCATTTGCCGCGGGGAGCCGGCTGTTTTCATGGGTCAGTTCGGTTTACTCGGCCTGAGGATTTGCGGGAACCTGTTCTTTCTCAAGGCCGGTGACGTTGATGTTCCGGGTAACCTTGGCGTCGTAGGTATCGGCGCGGAGGATCTCCGCGAAATCAACCCCCGTCGCCTCCTTCATGGTCTTAAAAAGCTTGGTCATGACCAGCGGCACATTGTCCGCCACAGCTTCCACACCGTTGGCGTTTCCGCCGCCGATGATCGTGATGTCTCCGATCCTGGTGAGCGGCTCCGCGATATTCTTCGCCACATCCGGCAGAACCTTAATCATCATTTCCGCCATGGCTGCCTGATTGTACTTCTGGTAAGCCTCCGCCTTCTTCTCCATGGCATTGGCCTCGGCAAGACCCTTGGCGCGGATGGCCTCCGCCTCGGCGATACCCTTGGCGCGGATTCCTTCCGCCTCCTGCATCGCCGCGTATTTTGCGGCGTCCGCGCGGGCCTTTTCCGCCTCGGCCGCCTGCTCCTTCTCGTACTTCTCAGCCTCCGCGTCCCTCTGGCGGCGGGCCAGATCCGCTTCGGCCTTCTTCTCCAGCGCGTATTTCTCCGCGTCGGCCTTTTCCTTGATCTCCGCGGCAAGGGTCTGACGCTGGACGGTGACCTCGCGCTCTCTGAGCTCCGCCTCGCGCTCCGCCTTCTTGATCTCGGCGTTCACGGTGGCCTCGTTCACGGTCTTCATCTGCTCCTGGCGCTGGATCTCGTAAGCGCTGTCCGCGACGGCCTTCTTCATGGCGGCCGCCTGGTCGAGCTCATGCTTCTTAATTGCCAGCGCGTTGTTGCGCTCCGCGATCGCGGTCTCGGCAGCCACGCGAGCTTCATTGGCCGCGCGGTCGGCTTCCGCCTTCTTGATGGCGACTTCCTTGTCGGCTTCGGCCTTGGCGATGGCCGCGTCCTTTTTGATTTTCGCGGTGTTATCCATACCGAGGTCATTAATCAGCCCGTTTTCATCGGTCACGTTCTGAATGTTGCAGGAAATGATTTCAATGCCGAGCTTCTGCATGTCTTTGGACGCCTTCTCCACAACCTGATCGGAGAAGGAGTCGCGGTCGGTGTTGATGGCGCGCAGCTCCAGGGTACCGATGATCTCGCGCATATTGCCCTGCAGGGAATCCTTGAGCTCATCCGCGATCTTTTTCGGGTTCATATTCAGGAAGTTTTTCGCCGCAAGCTGTACGCCCTCGGGCGTCGGGGAAACCCGGACCTTCGCGACCGCGTCCACGTTGACATTAATGAAGTCGTTGGTCGGAACGGCCTGCTCGGTCTTGATGTCCACGGACATCTGCCCGAGGTATAATTTATCGACGCGCTGCAGGAGCGGAATGCGGATGCCCGAGCCGCCGCTGACGATCTTGGGCTGTTTCTTCAGGCCGGAGATGATAAAGGCCTGATCCGGCGGGGCTTTGACGTAGCCGAGGGTGATGATCAGGACGATCGCGATGATGATAATGCTTGCCGCAATAATGATGGGGATCATGATTTGCCTCCTTTCGAGACAGCTGTTTACGAGAATCCGAAGCGAGGAAAGCTTTATGGAATTGAACCCGGGCAGAGAGCGGCAAACACCGAACCTCAAACCCCTTCCGTCAGGCCGCGCGCTGCCGTAGGCAGCGAAATTCCTTGCGCGTCTCTGTGAATAAAAAAAGACTCTTGCCGCAGGATACGGCAAAAGTCTTGCAATTTCACTCGATACGGGCGGGCTTCCCCGCCGGCTGACGATTTCGAGACGCCCGAAGGCGCTTGCTACTCCCTCTTGTTCGGATGTCAATACTATAACAGACCGCGACATGCGCGTCAATTATTGAAAATTGACAAATTTTGTTTTCACCATTTGTAGAAAGTGACGATGACAATCAACCGGATGTTTAGCCGGCGGAAAGAGCAACGAGCGCCAGCTCCACACCCACGCGGTCGCCCAGGCGGCCGCTTTTTATTCTTTCGTCGGTATCGGCGAGAAGACGGACGGCCTTGAGAAGCGAGCCGCGGGAAACGCCGCGAAGCTGGTCCTGATACCGGCTGATCGCAAAGGATCGGATGCCGGTTTCTTTCTCGATTTCCGCGGCGGAGGCGCGCCGTTCGGAGAGATCCTTGACAAAGAGAAGACGGTTGAATTCCCGTTCGAGCATGACCAGAATCCGGATCGGCGCCTCCTTGAGGGCGAGCAGCTCGGCATAAAGGGCCAGCGCCCGGTCCGTCTCCCGGGACGTCACCGCCCGAAGCATATCGAAGATATGATCCTCCAGAAGAACCGTCGTGACACGCGCGATGTCCGCCCGCGTGACGGCGAGCTCGGTATCCGGCTCCGCCTCCTCGGGCCAATGCTCATCCAGCTCGCGCCCGCGGAGATAATGGATGAGCTTGTCGATCTCGGAGGCGAGACGGCTCATATCGGTCCCGGTGCGCTGCAGCAGAAAGCGCATATCCTCCTCGCGGATGCGGATCCCGGCCCGGGCAAGGAGGCCGGCGCCCCAGCGAAGCAGCGTCCGTTCATCCTGGATCGGAAACTCGGCGGCGTAGCCGCATGTCGTGACCGCTTTATAAAGACGGTTCCGCTTATCGATCTCGCTCTCCACAAAAACGATCACGGAATACTCCGGGATCTTTGACAGATAATCCGGAAGACGCTCCGCCGCCCTTTTAAAAAGACCGCTTTCCTGAACGCGGACAAGCCGCCGGTCGGCGAGAAAGGGCATCGTCTCCGCGAAATCGATCATGGCGGTTTCGTCGGCCTTCGCGCCGTCAAAGCGGGCGTAATTGAGCGTGTCCGAGGCGGGAAGGATCGCTTCGCAGAGCCTGCCCGCATAGGAAAGGCGAAGATACGCCTCCGGGCCGTAGAGAAGGTAAACGCGCTGAAAATTTCCGCTCTTAATATCCGACAAAATACGTTTCATAAAGACCTCCGGAGACCTTGCAGATATGTTTAGTATAACACATTTCGCGGCGGCGTGTAAGCGTTGCTGTGAACGGAGTGAACAGCAGCAAAACGCCTTCGTTTCTGGTCACCGTGTGACCAGAAACGCTCGACGCGGTGGCAACATGGCCGGAAACAAAAAAGGGTGACAGCCGGAACGGGAAGTGATAAAATAAATGCGATAAAAAACCTTTCTCAGGAGGTAGGAGAAATGTCCATATCAGCTAAGCTTCGAAGCTTTTTTTTGCCAACGGCGTTTTTTTTACTGGCGCTTTTTGCCCTTTGCCCGGCAGCGGTCTTTGCTTCGACCTGGAACAGCGGGCTGCGCCCGGTCTGGGAGCTGATTTCCGGGGGCGGTGAGGGGTATCTTTTTAAGAATATGAGCGTTCCGCTCGCTGCCGGCGACGACAAGCTCTATTTTGTCGGAGAGAAGGAATGGCTGGCGGCGCCGGATTCGCTGACGGTCTTTTCGGTTAATCTAAAGCAGCCGGAAAACCTTACCGTAAATGTCTATAACGAATACGGGACGGCTGTCGGCAAAGCCTTCACCGAAGCGGGAAAAAGCTGTGCCGTCGCGGCCTTAACCAGCGACGCAACCTACTACATCCGCTTCACGGCCGTC
>CACZBB010000118.1 GCA_902779245.1 uncultured Lachnospiraceae bacterium
CCGGCATTCCGCCCGGCAGCACCAGCATATCCGCCTCTTCAAAAGCGATGTCCGACAGGAGCCTGTCCGCCATGACAGTGATGCCGCTTCTCCCGGTCACCAGCTGCGCGTCTCCGATCGAAACGGTTTCCACCCCGATGCCCGCCCTGCGGAGCAGATCCACCGGCGTCAGCGCCTCGATCTCCTCAAAACCATTTGCCAGAAAAAGAAAAACCTTGCTCATATCATACCTCCCAAAATCATTACTGTTCACTCCGTTCACAGTAACGAAGGCGTTTTGCCATCGCCCGCAGGGCGATTTCATTGCAAAACGCCTTCGTTTCTGGTCACCGTGTGACCAGAAACGTATACAGAAAACAGTCCGTTGAACGAACTACTGCGTCCTTGACATGACACTGTTATGGTAGCGGGTGTCTTGCGTGACATCCTCCCCGAACCAGGGAAGGCCGGGGTAAGCTTCGGCCGCCTCGACGGTCGGGAACTCGATCTCCGCAAGGTACAGCCCCGCCATCGGAGATTCGAAGTGGTCAAGCTCAACCATAAGGCCATCCTCCTGCGGAAGGAAATACCGGGTCTTTTTAATGATCTGTCCCTCCGATTTCGTAAGGAGGCGGTAAAAGGTCGCCTCATCCATCGGAAGGTTCAGCTCTTCCCTGGCCATGAGCCCGCCGCCCTTGACGGTCAGGATAAAACGGCTTCCCTGCTGACGGACGCGGATCACCGGCCCCGTACAAAGATATGCCTGGCAGATCGTTTCCGAACGCACGCCGGAAAGATCCGGAACTTCCCGAACCAGCCATTTTCTTTCGATTTCCATAGCCTCTCCTTTCTTTCGATCGGTGGCGCCCCTGTCAGACGACCCGATTCCGAAATCGCTTATAATTCTCTTGCGCGTTTCGCGGCCGCCGAAACGGCCTCGATGACCGCGCTGCGGAAAGCGTTTCTTTCCAGGGCCGCGACGCCCGCGATGGTCGTTCCGGCCGGGGAACAGACCATATCCTTCAGCTCCCCGGGATGCTTTCCGGTGGCCAGCACCGCCTTCGCGCTGCCGAGGACGGTCTGCGCCGCGAAATGCAGCGCCTGCGCGCGGGGCATTCCCTCGGCCACCGCTCCGTCGGCCAGCGCTTCAATGAACATGAAGACAAAGGCCGGAGAGCTTCCGCTGACAGAGGTGACGACGCTCATCAGCGTCTCCGGAACGGCCTCCGCCTCGCTGAACGCCTTGATCACGGAAACCGCGAGCGCCAGCTGCGCGTCGGTCACCTTGCCGTTCGGACAGTATCCCGTGATGCCTTCGCCGACCAGCGCCGGCATGTTCGGCATGGCGCGGACGATCGGCACGCCTTCCCCGAGGCCGGCCGCAAGGTCCGCAAGACTCTTTCCCGCCATAATGGAAAGCACGACCTGTCCGGACGAGATGCAGGCGGACAGACCCGGGGCAGCCTTCGGGAAGACCTGAGGCTTAACGGAAAGCAGGACGAGATCCGCCCCGGCTACCGCCTCCTCATTGGATTCACTCGTCCGAATACCAAAAGCATCCTCCGCATTTTTCCGGGCAATTTCGAAGGGATCCGCTGCCGTGATATCCGACGGAGCGGCGATCCCGCTCTTTAAAATCCCCCGAAGAATTGCCGAGGCCATATTTCCGCACCCAATCACACCGATTTTCATACTTCCTCCAACTCGTTAACGATAAATGCAAAAAGCTCCCGTCGGGTTTCAGGAGGCTCGGACCGCCGTATTGATATAGCAAAGCGAATAATCGCCGGCATTGCCCTTCTCCGCGAGATTGTCAAAGGCGTTCATCACCGACATGGCCAGCATGTCCGTATCCATCACAACGGAAGCCTTCACGCGCCCCTTCTCCATCAGTTCAAGGATATTATCCTCCCCGTAGAGGCACAGGATCCCGACGTCCTTCCTTTTCAGTTTTATCAGGGCGCTGCTAAGCTCCTGCGCCGAAGCCGTGTCCGGGCAAAGAACAAATCGAAGATTCTCAGCGTCGGCCAGGACGTTTGACATGGCCGAAAGAAATTCTTCGTTGTACGTTATCATATTGGAAAGGTCGCCGGCTCTCGCAAACGGCCTTCCGATCGCGCCGAGGCTTTCGTCGAAAAGCTCCGCCAGATCCTGGTCGGAGGTCTTTCCGCCGGCGAAAAGATAGCTGCCGTTCGGAAACAGTTCGGCGGCCTCGAGCGCCATCGCGCGGATGCCCATCGTCTCATCCGGAAGCATCACGGCATCCGCCTGAAGCCCGGGCAGCGCGTTCTCCCCGATCGTGATAAACCTGACCCCGGCATTTCTGGCGAGGGCAATCTCCTCCTCCACCGGTTCAAAACCCGGAAACTCCAGAATGACGGTTCCGGCGCCATTGGCCACGGCATCCCTGATCGCCAGCCGGACGTTTTCGGATTTCCCGCCGCAGAAACGGACGACGACCTCGCAGCCGACCTCCTGAAGAAGCGATCGGATCTTCTTCGCCTTTTCTCTTGCGAGAAGCTTTTTCTCTTTAAAAACCAGATAAACCAGTCTTGCCTGTCGGAGAATCTCCCGCTCGCTGTCATCGAGCGTCGTCGGCTCGCGATGGAAAAGCTTCTCAAGGAAGGAGCTTTTTTTGCCGGTTCCGGATTCCGCAGCTTCCGATGACGTCCCCGACGAGGCTGTCCCCATCCCGGATTCCGCCTTGGCATCCTCCGAAGAGCCTTTTCCGGAAAGCGGGTCGCTTCCTTCCCCAAAAGGCTCGACCTCCTCTCCGCCGTGCCCGAACGGTCGGCTGTCCGTCTTCTCCGAGCTCGCAGAGCCGGTACTTTCGTCCCGGGAGCTGTCCGTCACCAGCACCGTCGATTCCCGCTCCGCGCCGCAGCCGACAAGAAAAAAAAGCGCGAGGCCTATGAGCAGGATGCTTTGCACAATCAATCGTCTAAACAAGAAGACACCTCGTATTCCCCGGAAAAGACCTCCTCGGCCGGACCGGTCATAAAGACGTGGCCGCTGCCGCCGTCCCAGTCAATGGTGAGATCCCCTCCGTTTAACCGAACGCGCACCGGGCTCATCGCCCAGCCCACGCCGATCGCCGCCACGGCGGTCGCCGAAGCTCCGGTTCCGCAGGCCCAGGTCTCTCCGCTGCCGCGCTCCCAGACCCGCATCCGGATCGTATGGGCGTCCTCAATCGCGGCAAATTCGGTATTTACGCCCTCCGGGAAGGCCGGATGCTTTTCAAAAAGCGGCCCGATCTTTTCCAGCGGAAATTCCTCCACCGCCATGCGGTTGTCAAGGAACGTTACGCAGTGCGGGTTTCCCATGGAAACACAAAAGACCAGCCAGGTTCGTCCGCCGACCTCAAAGTCCGCGAAGAAAACCTCCCGAACCGTCCCGTCATCCTCGGATGTATTGGCAAAATACTTCGGATCCACCGGAATCTCCGCGGGCGAAAAGATCGCCGGCCCCATGTCTACGCGAACCGTCCGCACCTTTCCGTTCTCCGGAAACAGCGTAAGCTCACGGAGGCCGGCGCCGGTCTCGATGGTCAGCTCCGTCTTGTCGGTCAGACCGTGATCATACACGTACTTGCCGACGCAGCGAATGCCGTTCCCGCACATTTTCCCGCGGCTCCCGTCAGCATTGTACATCTCCATCGTGAAATCCGCAATCTCTGACTTCTTAATCAGGATCAGACCGTCCGAGCCGATGCCAAAATGCCGGTCGCTCACCGCGACGGCCAGCGCCGACGGATCCGCAGGCGCCTCCTTTGTGCAGTCCACATACACATAATCATTCCCGATTCCCTGCATTTTCGTAAAATGCATGCTACCTGTCCTCCTGTGTTTTTGACGCCCGTTGCCCCGGATGACGGGATCCGAGGATTCCGGGTCCGGCGTCAGTACTTTCTTCCCCGGCAGTATCCGATAAAGCCGCGGAGAATCCGGCGGCTGTCTTTATCCATCCAGCGGAGGGACGCGAGCTTTTCCTCCGCGCGAAGGAAGCATTTTTCCATCTCCTCCTTCGCGAAATCAAGAGCTCCGCTCTCCCGGAAGATTTCCCGCACGGCATCGATTTCCGGACGTCCGGCGGGCTTTCCATAGTAAGCGAGCAGGTTCGGCAGATACTTGGGCTTCCGGTTCCGGACGTACATATAAAGAATCGTCTGCTTGCCCTCCGAGATATCCGAGCCGACATCCTTCCCCAGCTCCTTCTCATCGGCGAAGATGCCGAGGATATCATCCTTGATCTGGTACGCGATGCCCAGATCCTCCGCCATGGAATCGAGCGCGCGCATTTTTTGCGGCGAGGCGCCGCCCAGCAGCATGCCCAGATGCAGCGGCCCGATCACCGAATATTTTGCGGTCTTTAAGCGGTAGATGTCCTCCACGGTTTTCTCCAGAAGCGTCCCGGCCTCCGCCTCCGGAAGGAGCTTCAGCTCGCTGGGAAGCATCACGTCCAGAAGCTCACCCCGGATCGTGTCGAGGACGACCTCCGAGAAATAACGGATGAGGCTGCCGAGGGATTCTGCATCCGGGTAGCCTGCCGAGATGATGCGGATCGCCTCGTAGAGCGCGTAGTCTCCCGCGCAGAGCGCTACAGACTTTGACAAATGTCCGGCCTCGCCGGCGGTAAGTCCGATGTTTTCTTCCGAGACGCGCCTTTCGTGGCGGTGGTGGATCGTCTCCTTCCCGCGCCTGAGCTCCGCGTTGTCGATAATGTCGTCGTGGATGAGGATGCCGGTCTGGAAGGTCTCAAAGGCCAGCGCCAGCGTGTCGGCATAAGAATCATCCGCGGGTTCCCGCATCGCGATCCGAAAGCCCAGCGTCACGAGCATTCCCCGCAGCATCTTCCCGCCGGCATTGAGATCCGCCAGGCCTTCGCGGGCCGTAACGATGAGCGGATTCTCATCCGTTCCGAGCTTCCTGTTCATGGTCTTCTGCTTTTTCGAAAGCCGCCGGAAGGCCGTTTTATAGAAGGACTGATACGCTCGAAAGTCTTCTTTTTCCATCGTCTTGTCCATGCTGCTTACTTCCCCCGGTTAATCTGCACGCCCTCATAGTAACGCAGGGCTTCGTTAAAATTCTCGCGGGAGAAATCCGGCCAGAGGATCGGCGTGAAATAGATCTCCGCGTAGACTGTCTGCCAGGGCAGGAAGTTCGAAAGCCGCTGGTTTCCGCCGGTGCGGATCACAAGATCCACGTCCGGAACCCCGGCCGTATCCAGCCGACTTCCGAAGGCTTCCTCCGTGATCTCCTCGATGCGGAGCTTTCCGGCGAGGACATCGGCGGCCGTCTCCTTCGCGGCGCGCAGGATCTCGTCCCGGCCGCCGTAGCTGATGGCCACCTGTACGAGGAGATTTTTGCAGTGAGCGGTCATTTTTTCCGCCTCCCGGACCGTCGCCAGGTCCTCCGGCTGAAGAAGCGAGAGGTTTCCGATGACCTTGATCCGGATATCCCTCCGAATGCAGGTCTCCACCTCGTCCTCGAAAAATCTCCGCATGAGCTTAAAAAGCCCGGCGACCTCCTCCTGGCTTCTCTCCCAGTTTTCTGTGGAAAAGGCATACACGGTGAGGTAGGGGATGCCCGCATCCTGACACCAGGTGCAAATGTCCATGAAGGTGTCCACGCCTTTTTCGTGTCCGCGCATTACCGACGTAAACATATGTTTTTTCGCCCATCTGCGGTTGCCGTCCATGATAACCCCCAGATGACGGATCGTCTGCTCTCCCATAGCCTTCCTCCTATGTTCGTTCGTTTTCACATTTATCTCTTGTTCCCGAAAAGCCCTCTGGCGAGCGCTCTGGCGGCCGTGTTGGTGAAGCTCTGAAGGCCAGAGCTGGCAATCTTCCCGAGCTGCTTCTTCCGCGCCTCGGCAGCCTTCGCCTCCTCCTTCGCTTTCCGCTCCGCCTCCCGTTCCGCGGCCCTGCGCTCACGCTCGGCCTGCGCCGCGGCGGCCTTCTCCTCCCGGAGACGGGCGGCCTCCGCTGCCCGCTCTTCCCGGAGCCGGGCGGCCTGCTCTTCCTTTTCCGCCCTTGCCTTCGCGGCCTCCGCCTCCTTCCGGGCCTTCTCGCGCTCCTTCTGCGCGGCGGCGACCCGTTTTCTCGCCTCCTCAATGCTCATCGGAGCCTTGGTCACGGGCACGCCGGCGGCCGCCTGCTGCGCAAGTGCCTCCTGCTCCATAGCCACGACCTCCTCCGCCGTCGGAAGCGGCTCCTCCATCGACGCGGAGGCATATGCCGGTGCCGGCTCCTGGATCGGGGCGCTGTAGCCGGGCGCCTGGTAGGTTCCCTGCACATCCTCCGGCGCCGAGGAAACGGCATTCGTCAGATATTCATAGGCGGAGAGCCGGTCCAACGGCTCGTTATATTTCTTCCCGAAATCATCGAGCGCGATCATCCGCTGCATCAGCCCCTCGTCCGCCGGCCCCATAAAGCTCTGCGGCGGCAGGATCTTCGCCTGCTCGACCATCATCGGCACGCCCTTCTCGTCAAGGAACTGCACCAGGGCTTCGCCGGTGCCGAGCTGCTGGATTGCTTCCACGGCGTTGACCTTCGGATTCTGGCGGAAGGTGGCCGCCGCCGTCTTCACGGCCTTAAGGTCCGAGGCGGAATAGGCGCGAAGGGCATGCTCAATGCGGTTGCCGAG
>CACZBB010000119.1 GCA_902779245.1 uncultured Lachnospiraceae bacterium
CGGTGTCATTTGCCGGCAGGATCTCCTCCCTGAATGCACTTTTCAGGTGCCCGACTCACTGGCGTTCTTCGCAACGCCATGCTTCGTCTCCTCTTAGACCTTCTCCGCCTGCCAGGCGATGCCCTTGTAGGTGTAGCCGGAGCTCTTCAGGGACTTGGCCTCGGTCTTGTTGGTGGTGTAGCGGTAGACGCCATTTTTCACAAGCTCGTAGACGGGCGTCCCGTTGGCGTAGGCGGCGTAGAAGGCCACCCCTGCCTTGCAGCCGGCCTGCTTCTTCTTCTTGGCAAATGCCTTGTCGGTGGTGTAGCGGTAGCGGCCAATGATCTTGAGAAGCCCGGTAAAGCTCCCGTCTTTGTCGAGCTTGAGGATGACCTGCGGGGTCGCCGGATCCGCAGTAGCCGTACCGAAGTAGACGTTGTCGCCGAAGGTCACGGCCGTACAGAAGGAAGCTGCGTTCTCCGCCGTGTAGATTGTTTTAAATTCACCCGTCTTCCGATTGTAGCTGAGGATGCTTGCGCCCTCGCTCACGTCTCCGCGGGGGATTTATCATTTCCGGAGAGATACCTGACGGAACCGGTTTTGGCACGGGGAACGATCTTTGTGGTGACAGAGCCGGCAGTTGGACCGTTGTTCTGGCTGGTTAGTTTAATCTGTTTTTTAGGGAAGCGCTTTCCTGACATTCTGGAGCGCAGTCTTTCCTTTGTTCAGTCAGAGGACTCGCTCTCTCTTGTAATACATATTTTCTGATTTCTGCTGTTGGGCTTATCAGGATAGAGATAGGTCACTTCTCCTGATCTAAGCATATCATTCACAACGGCCCGGACAGTGTTGTTCAACGTCTTATATCCAAGTGCATACGCAATCTCGTTCGCAGACATGTTCCCCTGTCTTGCCAGCAAGTCTAATATCAAGCCCCTCAGCTCTTCACGAGTTCTGCGAAGGAATGACTTTTCAGCGGCTGCTTTTTCTGAGTTCTTGTTCCCTGGTAAAAAATAAGGATGTACCGGCAGTATCGTCAAAAAGTAGCTGCGGTCTTCGTCTGTTTCAAAAGAAGGAAGTCCTGATCCATTGTTCTTCATAGAACTCAGAATCAATGGAACGCCGGTATTTCTGCCTTCAACTATCTCCAATTCTTTTAGAAAATCTCCAATTCTGCGGTTCCTGTAGCGTCTTGATATCAGTATTCGGTTTTCCAGATGCTCGTCCGTGATCGAACGATCCGGTCCGGGTAGACTTAATATCTCCATCTTCTCCGGGGTGACGGTCACGGTGATAGGTTCATGGATCTGATACGACTTGTGGTATACCGCGTTGCTAAGGGCTTCTTCAACAGCCTGGTAGGGCCAGTTGAAGGCACGTACTGCCAGCTCACTGTCGGGAACTTTCGTGACATATTCTTTGATGATATAGTTTCGTATATATGCCAGGGCATCTCTCAGCTGGCGATCCAACGGCCCTTTGAAGGTCTTTTCAGTCATGCCGATCCCCGTGGGATCCGGTTTGTCCACTACTTCAATCTGTGCGAATGAAAAATAATTTTCCGGATGCTCATTGAAAAACATCAATCCGACGTTGACCGGTTTCCTGTACTCCGATGGCCCCCTGACAAGCTGCATGTCGGTAGAAACATCTTCAACAGATCGATTCAGTGCATTCTCATACAAATCGCTTCCGACCATATGAAGATAGTCTGCCAATAATGCCGGCTTCATATCGGTAACGTCCGCATGATAATTAATACGGTCATCGAAAGGGATATCCCGCGCCATGGAAATGAGTTCCCGTTCTTCCCTGGCGTTTGCTTTCAATGTTCTGGCACCTTTACGGATATAATATGCCTTAGGGCTCTTTTCGCCGCCCTTTTGGGTATACACTTTTTCGGGGCACTTATAAGGCCTGTCTTCCCCGCCGGGTATCCAAAGCACCAATATATCTTTTCCGTCAACGGTATAGGGTTCGATAACAGGGATACAGCGGGGCTCTATAGAATTGCATTTGTTAAGAAGATCGAGTTGTATCGAATCTATCGAATCCGGGTCGAGCCCGGCTAAAGGCAGCTTGGGACGGCCGTTCTCTTCTTTGACGCCGATTAGAATATACCCGCCGCCCATGTTGTCAAAATCGTTTGCAAAGGCCGTAATCGTATGGATGATGGGTTCCGGGTTCCAATCTGCTTTGTATTCTATACGTGTCCTTTCGACCTTACGCTGATGGATCAGATCAATAACATTTATCGGTAAAGCCATGTGCGAATCTCCTTGATGGTTGGACAACTTGCTCATTAACTTACTCATTAACTTACTCTTGAATTATATCAGAGAGTAAGTTAATGAGCAAGTATTTTTTGAGCGCAAGCGGAGATACCGTCTTCCGATCAGCTTTTGCTATCGATGCTAAAGGAAAACACAGAACCTGCGTTTACCATCAATTTTCAGACGAGCGGAGACTGTCCCCGACGGCTCGAAAAAAGACTGGTAATTTATGTTCTTTTGTAGTAAGATGATGGAAAGGCAAAGGCGCCGTCTGGGTGCTTTTGTCTTTTTTTTGTTCACAGACCGGGTAGAACGGGAATCGTGTTCCGGCGGACTTCATTTTTGGGCCCGGATGGGGAAGGAGGTTTTTATGGCTGCATTTGACAGGGTGCTGTCGGGGATACCGCAGATGGACGAGCATTTCGACAACATTCGTCTGGGGGATAATGTTGTCTGGCGTGTGGATGATCTGGAGCAGTTTAAGCTATTTGTCGGGCCGTATGTGAAGCAGGCGATCGCGGATCGGCGGAATCTCATTTATTTTCGCTTCGCGACGCATGAGCCGCTTCTTGAGCCGCGGGAGGGGCTGAAGATCATCGAGGTCGAGCTCAATCACCGGTTCGAGAATTTCACGGTCGAGATCCACGAGCATATCCGCCGGGAGGGACGGGACGCTTTCTACGTCTTTGACTGCCTTTCCGAGCTGCAGACGGCGTGGGCGACGGACCTTATGATGGGAAACTTTTTCCAGGTGACCTGCCCGTATCTGTTCATTCTGGACACGGTCGCTTTCTTTCCGCTCATCCGGGGAAAGCATTCCTTCCAGGCCATCGCGAAGATCCGCGACACCACCCAGCTTTTCCTCGACGTGTACGCGGACCGGGAGAATGTCTACGTGCGGCCGGATAAGGTCTGGAACCGCTATTCGGAAACCATGTTCCTCCCGCACCGCTATGTGCCGAAGACCGGGGAGTTCCGGCCGATCCTGGACGGCGTGATGGCGAGCCATTTTTATCAGGTGCTCGCGGATCGGGCCTCCATGCCCGACCGGGGAAATATGGACAGCTGGGACAGGTTTTTCAACATGGCGGAGAGCATGTACGAGAACGGGATGGACGTCACGGAGGCCTGCTACCGGATGTGCAGGATCATGATGTCCAGAGACGAGCGTCTCCGCAAAATGATCAAAGAGAATTTCCGGCCGCGGGATTATTTCACGATCAAAAAGCGCATGATCGGGACGGGCATGATCGGCGGAAAAGCCACCGGGATGCTGCTGGCGAGGAAGATCATCGAAAACCACTGCCCGGAGGTTTACAAAAAGCTCGAACCGCATGATTCCTTCTACATCGGCTCGGACGTTTTTTACAGCTTCATCGTCGAAAACCATTTCTGGGATCTTCGGATCCGGCAGCGGAGCAAAGAAGAATACTTCTCCGTGGCGGAGGAATTTGCCGAAAGGCTTCGGACCGGAAAATTCTCGAGGGAGATGGAAGAACAATTTGTCAAGCTTCTGGAATATTACGGCCAGGATCCGATCATCGTGCGGTCAAGCTCCATCCTCGAAGACGGCTTCGGAAACGCATTTGCCGGAAAATACGAATCGGTGTTCTGCTCGAACTCGGGCGACCTTGATCAGCGTCTCGAGGAGCTGGAAAATGCCGTCCGCACGGTGTACGCGAGCACGATGAGCCGCTCGGCACTCGATTACCGGAGCCGGCGCGGGCTGCAGGCGCGGGATGAGCAAATGGCTCTTTTGGTCCAGCGGGTGTCGGGCTCGTATTACGGAGAGTTTTACATGCCCTGCGTCGCCGGGGTGGGCTATTCCTTCAGCCCGTACCGGTTCATGGACGATCTCGATCCGGCCGCGGGGATGCTGCGGCTCGTCATGGGCCTCGGCACGTCGGCGGTGGACCGGACGGAGGGCTCCTACCCCAGGCTCGTCAGCCTGGACAAGCCCCGGGCGACGACCTCGAATACCTCCGCGGAAAAGCATCAGTTCTCACAGCGGCGGCTCGAGCTCATGAACCGCGCCGCGCGGAGGCTCGAGCAGGTGCGGCCGGATGCCGTGAAGCCGTTCCTTCCATTATATATGAAGAAACTCCTCTTCGAGCATGACTGGGACGCGGAGCGGATGTTCCGCGAGCGCGGACAGTCGCGGGTGATTGAATTTGTCTCCTGCCAGGGGATCGTCGAGAAGGCCGAGCTGATGCGGCAAATGCAGGAGATCCTGCATGTCCTGCACAGAGAGTATGATTATCCGGTGGACACGGAGTTCACGGTTAATCTCTCCGAGGATGGCGATTACGTGATCAACCTTCTGCAGTGCCGCCCGCTCCAGGTGTATCGGGACGCGGAGGACATGGAACTTCCGGAGGAGGTGGAGAAGGAACGGATCCTGTTCGAGTGCCGGGGCTCAGCGATGGGGCTGTCGCGGTTTGAGAAGCTGGATCTCATCGTCACCGTAGATCCGGTGAAATACTATACTATGCCTTATAAAGACAAATATAGGGTCGGGCAGGCCGTCGGCGCCGTGAACTGGCAAATGCGCAATAAGGGAAAGAAGATGCTTTTGATGGTGCCGGGCCGGATCGGGACCTCCTCGCCGGAGCTCGGGGTGCCTCTGCTCTTTTCCGATATCAGCGAGTTCGCGGCGATCTGTGAGATCGCGGATTCCCGGGCCGGGTACAATCCGGAGCTCTCGTACGGAAGCCATTTCTTTCAGGATCTTGTCGAGGCGGGGATCCTGTACAACGCGATCTTTGAGAACGGAAAGACTCTCGTTTTCCGGCCGGAGATGCTGGAGGGGTACGAGAACCGGCTCTGCGAGTACGGGGCCGGGCTGGAAGAGCTGGCGGAGATCGTGAGGGTCATGGACGTGTCGGAGGTGGATTTCCGGCTGTGCAACGATATGAAAAAGGAGAGGATCCTCTGCTTTGCAAGGAATTGCCTGGAATGACAGCCGGATGGCCGGTGCCGTAAAGCCTTGTGAGGGAAGCTTTGGCAGAGACAGAAAAGGGACTGCCGCACTGCGTATTCGAGGTTACTGTTCACACCCGAGCCAGACACTCGCTGTCCGGCTCGGGTGTGAACAGTAACAACTTTTCTGCAGCGAAAATATGACTTTACCCCCTTAAGTTAATCATGCGTTTATCCGATACAGTCCCGCCCACCCTTAAGTATATGACATTGGGGGTGACTTGTAACTTCCGATTTCCAAAACAATACTTTGTCGGTATACTACAAAGTATCAGTTTATTATGCTTTTTCTGTTATTTTTATGGGTCAATCATTTTTTCTATGTGATGCCCATTCTCTCTTTGGCGGTGAGGCAGATAACTTTTTGAACTCTCTGGAGTCCGCAAGGCGGCGGAGAGCAAAATGTTGTATCTGCCGAAAGTTCCAGTGTGCACTATAAAAGTATTAATAAATACCCGTATGTTTGCTGCCATCCGGGGAATATAATTTCTTATGGTTTTCTCGGGCGTGAGAGGAAAGAAAAATCTGAAGGGGTGTAGGTTTGAGCATCGTAAAAGGATATGGCATGATCGACCGAAAAATGCTTGAAGGAAGGCACATTTTCGTCTAAACTAAAAGAAAGATGTCACTTCATTTTTGGGGAGGCGGGAAATGAACGGTAACGGTTTTCGCAGACTCCCGATCGGTGTGCAGGGCTTTATGAGCCTTCGGGGCGACGGGTTTTTGTATGTCGACAAGACGGAATATATCTACAGGCTGTCCCGGGGGAGCCGGCAGTATTTCCTCTCGCGCCCGCGGAGATTCGGGAAGAGCCTGCTCCTCTCTACGTTGAGGGCGTACTGGGAGGGGCGGAAGGAGCTCTTTAAAGGACTCGCGATCGAGCGATTGGAGGAGGAAAACGCGGAGGCGTGGCAGCCGTATCCGGTCTTTTATTTCGATCTCAACAAGGACAGCTACCAAAAGAACGGAATCCTCGAGGAGGTGCTGGCCGACCATTTGAAGGAATGGGAACAGGTGTACGGCTGCGAGGATTCGGAGGCGTTGCTCTCTGCGCGCTTCAGGAACCTCATAAGGCGGGCCTTTGACCAGACCGGCCGCCGCGTTGTCATCCTCGTTGACGAGTACGACAAGCCGCTCTTCGAGGGGATGCGGGATCCGGCGCTCGAGGAGCACAATAAGGCAGTCTTCAAGGGGTTTTTCAGCACCTTAAAGAGCTACGACGACTACATCCGGTTCGTGTTCATCACGGGGGTGACCAAGTTCAACAAGGTGAGCATCTTCAGTGACCTGAATCAGCTGGAGGACATATCGTTCGACGGGGAGTTCGCCGCGATCTGCGGCCTCACGGAGGCGGAGATCAGGAG
>CACZBB010000120.1 GCA_902779245.1 uncultured Lachnospiraceae bacterium
GCGAGTGTTTGGCACGGGAGTGACTTGTAACCAAATTGTACCACATAGACACGCGGGCTGCACGAGTAATCTTGCTATCAAAAATATTTTACGAAAACGTTTGTTTCTGGTCACCGTGTGACCAGAAACTATATAACTGCCGAAGTGAACAAAAGCATAGTGGCTTTTTTGGGGAATTTGGTGTAGAATTATTTTCTGACGCAAATGTGCATGGCATTGATCCGCAAAGAAAGAGGACGGCATGAAAAAAGAAAAAGAACGGCATTTGTTTTCGGGAAGGCTGGGATTTGTTCTGGCATCGGCCGGCGCTTCCGTGGGGCTTGGCAATATCTGGCGCTTTCCGTACCTGGCCGCGCAGTACGGCGGCGGGGTGTTTCTTCTTATTTATATTATCCTGGCGGTGAGCTTCGGATACACGATGATCGTCGCGGAGACGGCCATCGGGCGCATGACCCGGAAAAGCCCGCTGGAGGCTTTTGAGAGCCTTTCGAAAAAGCCGATCTATCGGTTCGGCGGCTGGATCACGGTGCTGATCCCGCTGCTCATCGTGCCCTACTACTCGGTTATCGGCGGCTGGGTCGTAAAATACCTCGCGGCATTTGTCGTGGGCGAAGGCCAGACGATCGCGGAGGACGGGCAGTTCGGGGCCTTTATCGGCTCGGCGGATCAGACGCTGGTCTGCTTTATCGTTTTCGCGCTGCTCACGGTAGGCGTCATCTATCTCGGTGTCCAGAAGGGCATCGAGCGCATCAGCAAATGCATCATGCCGGTGCTGGTGGTTTTGGCGGTCATCATCTGCGTCTACGTCTGCACGCGTCCGGGCGCGGTGGAGGGCATCAAATACTTCCTCATCCCGAATTTTGCGAATTTTTCGTACAAAACGGTCGTCGGTGCGCTGACGCAGATGTTCTATTCGCTCTCGATCGCGATGGGCATTCTCATCACCTTCGGCAGCTACATGAAGAAGGACATTTCCATCGAGAAATCCACGACCCAGGTGGAAATCTTCGATACCGCGATCGCGGTGCTCGCGGGCCTTATGATCATTCCGGCGGTCTTCGCGTATTCCGGCGGCAAGCAGGCCGCGGTGAACGGCGGACCCTCGCTGATGTTCGTCACGATCCCGAAGGTCTTCACCAGCATGGCCGGAGGCACCGTCATTGGCGTGCTCTTCTTCGCGCTGGTGCTCTTTGCCGCGCTGACAAGCTCCATCGCGCTCACGGAGTGTGTTGTTTTTACGATGGAGGAGCGCTTTAAATGGAGCCGGGTGAAGGCCACGACGATTACCGGCCTGATCATTCTGGCTCTGGGCACGCTCTCCTGCCTCGGCTACGGGCCGCTGGCGGATTTTAAGATCCTGGGCATGCAGATGCTCGATCTCTTCGACTTCCTGACGAACTCGGTGATGATGCCCATTGCCGCCTTCATGACCTGCCTTCTGGTGGTGCGCGTCATCGGGGTCGGGAAGGTCATCCTGGAGGTGGAGGACAACGGGATGCCGTTCCGGCGGAAGAAGCTTTTCTCCTTCATGATCCGCTGGGTCTGCCCGATCTTCGCAATCATCATCCTGATCGCCGCGATTGCCGGCGCCTTCGGGCTGATCCACATCTGACCGATCCCGGAACCGACAGGGCAACATTTGACAAATGCATTGGAGGTGAAGGATGGAAGGACTGCGGCAAAT
Organism: uncultured Lachnospiraceae bacterium; assembly: GCA_902779245.1. Classification (GTDB taxonomy): domain Bacteria; phylum Bacillota; class Clostridia; order Lachnospirales; family Lachnospiraceae; genus Chordicoccus. The sequence continues at coordinate 1,685 of CACZBB010000120.1, forward strand.
GAGTCGGGAAGAGGTTCTGGCGTACGGGCTTTCGTTCCCGGACACCTATCAGGACGCGCCGTTCCACGATGCGAACTGGCAGCTTGTCCGCTATAAAGGAAACCGGAAGGCATTTCTCTGGACCTACGAGAAGGACGGGTTTCTCTGTCTCAACGTGAAGGTCCTGCCGGAGAAGGCCTTCTTCTGGCGAGAGATCTACGCCTCGGTCCGTCCGGGCTACCACCAGAACAAGGAACACTGGAACACAATCATCCTCGACGGGAGCGTTCCGGAGGAGGATGTGAAGCTCATGATCGCGGAGAGCTATGACCTCATCGCGGACAGCCCGGCGAAGCGGATCTACGAGGCGGTCCGGCGGATCCCGCGCGGCTTCGTCGCGACCTATGCGGATGTCGCGGAGGCCGCCGGCGACCGGAGGATGGCGCGGGCGGTCGGAAACGCGCTCCACAAAAATCCGGATCCGTCGACGATTCCCTGCCACCGGGTCGTCAATGCCCGGGGAGAGCTCGCCGGCGAGTACGCCTTCGGCGGCCTGTGGAAGCAGGCGGAGCTCCTCCGGGAGGAGGGCGTCGAGGTCGATGAGGAGAGAGTAAACCTGGAAAAATACCGGTGGAGGAGATGAAAAAGGGCAGAGAGCCGGCGCTTGCCTCTCTCTGCCCTTTTGCCGCTTACGGTCAGTCAATGACCAGATCGTATTTTTCCGCGTGAAGGAGCTTTGCCGTCCCGCCGTCCGCGAAGAACCCGATGCCGGTATCCTCGGCGTCCGGGTAGACGTTGCCGGTGATGGTATAGCGGCCGTCGTTGATGAAGACCTCGCAGGAGCTGACATCGAGAAGGATGCGGAAACGAAGCGTCTCCTCCGGCTCGATATCGCAGATGCGGGTCACGACGTTCTGCTCCTGGCCGCGCAGGCCGAGCCCGCCGCGGGAGCGGTCAAAGACAACGGCCTTCATCTGCTGATCGTAGTAGATCCTCGTCTCATGCTGCTCGCCGGCGAAGACCACGACGCCGACTCTCGCGGCATCCTGAGGATCCAGCTCGCAGGAGAAATCCACGACGTCGCCCGCAAAGCCCTTCGGGAAGAAGGTATCCTTGGTAAGGACCGTTTCCCCGGCGGCGGCCTTCTCGCCGCGGTAGCCCTCAAGCTCGCGGACCGGCCACTGGTAGAGGTGATCCTTCTGCCAGGTCACCTCGCGGGGGATTGTGTAGGTTCCGGCCCAGCCCTCCGGCCGGGTCGGATAGTTGCGGTCCCACATTTCCTTCCACGCGATCATGACGTGCCGGCCGTCCGGCGTGGTCATGCACTGCGGCGCGTAGAAATCAAAGCCGGCGTCGAGCTCGCGGATCTCGTCAATGAGGAACTGCCCGGTCTCGAAGTTGAGCTTGCCGGCAAAATACAGGACCGAGTTGACATTTTCATATTCATGACCGATCATCGGAAGCTGCTGCGGGCTGGAGAGCACAACCTCCTTTTCGCCGAAATCCAGATATTCCGGGCACTCGTAGACCCCGTTCAGGTTATAGAACGGTTCGGGAATGTTCGGCTGGCGGTGCATAAGCTTTCCGACGTACTCCCAGCTCAGAAGATCCTTCGAGCGGAACAGGATGAGGTTCCCCCAGCCGAAATCGTCCTGGGAACCGCCGACCACCGGGATGTTCGAGGGCGACTTCGCGATATGGTGAACCGAGCCGGAGGAAACGTAATTGGCGCCGCTGACGGGCATCGCGCTGGGAGATACGGACGAAGCATCGAAGGCATCGTCAAAAACCGGTTCCACGGCCGAATCTGCCGTGTACCAGTGATGAACGAGCACGGCCGGGTTCTTGCCGTCGACCTGCGGGAGCCGCACGCCGTCATAGACAAACGGCCGGTCCTTTTCGAGGATTCTTGTGCCGGCGATGCAGTAGTACCAGTCGCCCTTCTTAAAGACTCTCGGATCGCGGAAATCGCGGTTCGAGACCTCCGGGGAGAGGTCCGCGGCCGTAAGGATGGGGTTCTTCGCGTATTTTTCAAAGGTAATGCCGTCCGTGCTTTCGGCGAGGCACTGCCTCTGCTGGTCCGGCTGGGCGGCGGTGTACATGAGGATGAGCTTGCCGTCCTTTTCGATCGCGCTGCCGGAGCAGCAGCCGCAGATCACCTCGTAGGGCTCATCGGGAACGAGCGCGACCGGAAGATAGTCCCACTTCACAAAATCCTCGGTCACGACATGCGCCCAGTGCATGGTTCCCCAGGCGGGCATGTACGGATAATGCTGGAAGAAGAGATGTCCCTTCCCTCCGCGCCAGATCAGGCCGTTGGGGTCGTTGCACCAGCCGGACGGGATGGAAACATGATACTTCGGACGAAAGGTTTCTTTTTTACTCATTCTGGACTCCTTTTTCGCGGCTTTCGGCCGCAGGCGTTTCGACGGAGGTTCTTTCGCGGGGAACGAAAGAGGGAAAGCGCCGGACAGACCGGCTGCTTTCGTTGATACATCAATGTCTTTCGTTATATTATACGGTTTTTGACATTAAGAATCAACGGATTATAGAAATATTTACTAATTTATAACGTTTCACGGTTACAGAACCGGCCGGTGAATTATGGTGTGGGCCGGAAAAGGAGCGAAGATATGTACAACCGGGGCGAAAGGCCGCCGACGATCCGGCGGCTTGTCTATGTCGCGAAAAAGGAGGATGAAGGGCGCACGGTGCGGGACGTGCTGCAAAAAGAGTGGCATCTTGTCCATCATGACATCGCCCGCGCGAAATACGACACGCAGGACGGCATCACGGTGAACGGGGAGCCGGTCTTCGTGAACCGGCGGCTTTCGGAGAGGGATGAGCTGGTGTTTCTTCTTGCGGACGCGCCCTCGGAGACAACCATCCCGACGAAGGGATCGCTCACGGTTCTTTATGAGGACGAGGACCTCATCGCGGTGGAAAAGCCCGCCGGCATCCTCGTCCATCCCTCCCACGGACATTTTTCGGATACCATGGCCAATTACGTTGCCGGTTATTTCGAGGAGAAGGGGGAGGCTCACGAGCTCCGCACGGTGGGACGGCTCGACAAGGATACCACCGGCATCCTCCTCTTTGCGAAAAGCCGGAGCGCCGTCGCCGCCCTGAATGATCGCAGAAAATGTGAAAAAACCTATTTTGCGCTCTATTCGGGAGCTTTTTCGGCAAATGCATTTTCCGGGGTGGTGGATGCTTCGCTTGGACCCGTTCCGGGTGAGAAGACCCGGCAAATGGTAACGCCCGACGGAAAGTCGGCGCTTACGCGCTACCGCGTGCTCTGGCAGGGGGAAAACTATGGACTCCTTGCGGCACGGATCGAGACCGGAAGAACCCATCAGATCCGCGTACATATGGCATACCTCGGCCACCCGCTTCTCGGCGACCCGCTGTACGGGGAAAACATGGCTGCCGGCCGGGTCGGGCAGGCCAGGGACGATGAGGAAGATACGGAAAACGGGGAGAATGCGAGAGGACTTTCGCGGACAGCCCTCCATGCCGGCATTCTTGAGCTGGAGCAGCCTTTTTCCGGCGAGGCCATCCGGATCGAATCTCCCCTGCCCGCCGATATCGCCGCCCTCCTGCCCGCCGAAGTTGCCGCCCGGTTAGGAACCGTCACGAAATAACTTGCACATCTTGCTTGTCTATTTTCCCGATGTCTGCGTCAGAAAACCTTGTCGTAGCTTAGTGATCTGATCACTGAGCCGGGCGTTTTTTCTGCACAAAAGTCGCGTAAGAAATCACTGGAAAAACGAAGTTATTCAGTCCCGCCAGCTTCGCCTGGTCTTCGGGGGAGATCAGGCGGGCATCCATGAGCTATCCATATATGTATCCATAAGAGAAAAATGAGTGGCTTGATGTTTTGCACAATGTATCCATACCAAACTTTGTGAAAGATTCCGTCTTGCCTGCTTCTGGCGCATACTGTTATTCTTGAAAGGCCAGATTATGATTCTTATGTCAGAAATACCTGTAGGATCAGCCCGGGAATTCTGCTTTTTTCGTTTCTGACGCAAATCATTCTGTCGGATTTGAAAAAACTATGCTACAATAGGAGACAGAAGATATGAAGAATGTAAGTATTGAAAAGATCGTTGATATGAACGCTGAGAATGCCGGGGCTATTGAGAACCCGGAAAACCGTGAGGATTTAGAAACAGTGGCATATGGGCAGGGCTTGTCGGAAACTTCCGAAAGCCGTTCCGTGGAGGAACTTCCCGAGGCCAGCCGCACCTTGCTCCAGGACATTCTCGCAGGCCGGGCCGTTCCGCCCCTCCACATGGACATCATCGCCAAAACGATATTAAACCCGGACACCCATCCGGAACGGGCAGGCTTTCTCCTTCGTGAGATCGCACGGGACGAGACGATTGAAGTGCGCTCGAGTGCCGGCGGCGAGGGCATGCGGCAGTTCCTGGGCTCTAAGACCGTGATTGTGGACATTCCGGCGTGGCTCGCCGATGACCGGTATGCCGACCTTGAGATGCAGAAGGTCAAACAGGAGTTCATCTTCACGCGCATGGATCTCTACGCGTCGGATATGCTGCTCCTGCAGTACTCCGTTCCCATCGGGCAGGAAAAGAGCACGGTTGATTATTCAAATGTAAAAGGCGTGTTGGTCGTCGTACTCATGGTGGACAGCCCGAAGATTTTCGGGGAATACGATCGGGAGAGCGACCGGTACATCCACCGTTTCACGAAAATGACGGCAGATTCCGGCCTGACCTACGACGCAAAAGCAAAGACGATTTATGTCCAGCTGGATAAATGCCTGAAACAGTTTAAGGAAGGAAAGAACGCAGAGTCCCCGGACGGACGGCCGGACCGGCTCCAGCGATGGCTCGCGTCCCTACGACGCCGATGTAGCAAAAGTCATCGCGCAGGATGCGGAGCTCCGGGCCATCCGGGAAGAAGCCGCCCGCATGGGGCGGGATAAGGAGGTGCAGATCATGCTCACGCAGGAATTCTTCGATGAAATGGATCGGAACAGCTATCGGCGTCAGTGGGAAGAAGAGGCAGAAGAGAGAGGCAAAAAGAAAGGCCTGGAGGAAGGCCGTAAAGAAGGCCTGGAGAAAGGCCTGGAGAAAGGCACTGAATCTGAACGTTCGCGCAACCTGCAAAGTCTTATGGAAACGCTTGGCCTCACCCAGGACGAGGCCATGGCCGCCCTGAAACTCACCCCAAAACCGCAAAAATAACTTCTGGCCAATCAAATGCCTGAAACAGTTTAAGGAAGGAAAGAACGCAGAGTCCCCGGACGGGCGGCCGAACCGGTCCCCTTTCCGGGGCAATTTTGTATGTCGGATGAAATTCTACATATTTATTGTGTCAAGCTAAAAGCAATAAACGACAATTTTACAATTATGATATGACAATTATCACAAAAAATTAGAAAAATACACGAAAAAACTTCAAAAATTTGTAAAAAAATATTTGAATTTTCTATGAACAGGTGTTATCATGTTAAATATTGGAAGGTGTCTTTAGACAAAATGCTATTGTCCTTCGCAGACAAAGCAATTTCGGAGTCTGCCGTGAATCATCGCAAAAGGCTCCTCCGCAGCCCCAAAACCCACGTCCCCGCGCCCCATTTGGTGCGGGCGGCGGCCACCGAAACCCCAAAACTCCGCACAGACACGGCTCATTCGCACGCCTGCCGCGGCCAATGCCCCCGCCAGGGAGTGAGGACTCTTCCGCAAGGGAAGGTCGGGTCAGATCTTTCGGGACGGCGGCAAAATAACCGACAACCAGCTTCCGGGAATGCCAACGCCCGCACTTGTGGGCTAAGGAACTGTCAGCAAGATGGTTCAGAGAACCTTCCCAAGCCCCGTGATGCCGGAAAAGGCAAGTGGGCGGTTGCCGGCCGGTTCTTTCGGGCGCAGCAACGTGCAGAGCATAAACATGCAAATGCACCTGCCGCGTCGGAAAGAGCCGACCAGGACAAATGCCTGCAAAACCGGGCAAAGGACTTTCCTGAAAGCACACCGACCGACAAATAGACATACAGCAAATGCCAAAGCTAGTTTAATTGTGGCAAGGAACTCAGAAACACGAATTTTTTCAAAAAATGAAGAGGAGATATATCATGAAGAAATTCAAAAAGATTATGGCGGTTTTGGTGGCCGCTGTGTTAATGGTAGCGATGATGGTGCCGGCGTGGGCGGAAACGATTACAATCACGCAGAACAATACGAACGGAAAAGCCGGTGCGGAGACATATGATATTTACAAGATTTTTGATGCAACCAAGAAAAGCCAGTCTACAGGAGACACTTCAGAACCAGGCGTTAACGAGGATAAATACACAGCCATAGAAAATGTTGATACTGATGAAAAATTTACATCGGCACAAACTGCTGCTTCCACTAGTGGAATTGAGGGCAATAAGCTCTATAAGAAAGTTGGCAATGACTATCAGCTTGTTAATGGACGCGCTGATAATATTACTACATATTATTATTTGAGCGCCGAGACCGGTATTTCTTATACTATTTTAGAAAATAGCCCCTGGTTTGGTGTTCTCTGGGATTTAGCCGCTGATAGGGCAAAAACTGATCAAGATTGGGTTGACCTAGAAAAAACGACAGCAGTGAAAACCGTGGGTCAAACAGATGTCGCCATTTGGAATGTTAAGTGGAAAGAGGATTATTCACAGCCTCAGGCTAGGGCATTTGCCAAGTGGTTGCTTGATAACAAACCGGATAATGCGTCGATCGCAACAGCACAGCCCAGTGCAGTAACAACCGGGAGCGGGGACTACAAATTAGTATATAATGTTGAATCTGGATATTATTTGGTAACATCGACACTTGGAACCGAGCTGGTGCTTGCAACTTCAGATATTACTATCAATACAAAAAATATCTATCCACGAACCGATAAAGAAGTTGCTGCTAAGAACTATAATATTGGGGATACAGTGACATACACAGTTACCGTCGATTTACCAAAAACTGTTGACTACAAAAAGCCGGTAATAGTCCATGATACTATGGATGCCTGCCTTAGCGCTCCAACACTCGGGACGGTTAACCAAGGCACTGCCGAAAATTTTAATACCGATAATGCTCCGTTTAACGGTGTTACTCTCGTGTTGAGTGATAATTTTGCCACACATTATAATGGACAAGATGGTAAGCCAAATGCTCATGCAAGCAGCCATACTACTACAGCTACGGATAAAAGGTTTTTTGACTTTTACATCGACATAAACAGCCTTGCTCCGCAAGCAGGTAATGAGCCTGTCGATAAAAAAATAGTAATCACATATACAGCTGAACTTTGTAGTACAATCGGAGAAACCAGTACAGGTACTCCGATTGAGGACGATATTACGAATACTGAATTTGTTGAATATTCGAAATATACGACAACCCCTGAGAGCGATACATTCCAGACTTTTGACTTTAAACTTGAAAAAAAGTTTGATAGTGAGACAGCTGGGAACTTAATCGCTACATTCAATCTCTTTAAGGCTAATTATGTAGAGGATGCAAATGGAACGTATTATAAATTGAAGTCAGGTATTTATACTACAGAGGTACCAATTACAACAGGAGAAAATCCGACCAGCGATCTATATGAAAGCCCTATCAAGAAATACAAGCTCGGCGCAACCGGATCCGCCATTGCTTTTAACGAAGTAACTCCATATGTAAAATATAGAAAAGCAGATAACGGTGATGCGACAACAACAACGACCATTTCTTCGAAAATTGCAAATGTTGCAA
>CACZBB010000121.1 GCA_902779245.1 uncultured Lachnospiraceae bacterium
GAGATGGAGCGGCTGGCGACCCACGGCAGCGCGGCGGTTATGGACGAGGGACTTACGGTCAACCTGAAGGACCGGCACGTGAAGGAATTCTTCCGGAAAAAATATCTGCTGAAGGATATCCATATGGCGATCCCCAAGGGACATATGGTGCTTCTGCTCGGCGGCTCCGGCGCGGGCAAAACGACCTTCGTCAACGCGGTCAACGGTTATGAGAAGGCGGATGCCACGGTGACCCTTAACGGGAGCGATATGTATTCCGAGTACAAAAAGATGCAGTACGAGGTGGGCTTCGTTCCCCAGCAGGAAATGATGCGGAGCAAGGACTCGGTGGAGAAAACGCTCCTGGACGCGGCGAAGCTCCGTCTGTCGAAGGACATTCCCAGGGAGGAGCGCGTAAAGCGGGTCAACGAGGTGATGGATATCTTCGGCCTGACCCCGGTGCGCGGGGCCCTGGTGGAGAAGCTTTCGGGCGGCCAGAAAAAGCGTCTGTCGATCTCCATGGAGTTCATCTCCAATCCCTCGCTGTTTATCCTGGACGAGCCCGATTCGGGCCTTGACGGGGTTATGGCCCGGGAGCTTTTTGAGCGGCTGCGCATGATCGCCGACACCGGAAAGATCGTGATCGTGATCACGCACACCCCGGACCGTGTCATCGATCTCTTTGATGACGTGATCGTCCTGGCGTCCGTAAATCAGAAGGAAGAGGGCGGAGACGGCCTGGCGGATACATTTGTTCTGAAATATGCGGAGGTGCAGCATGGCTGAGATTAGCGTAAACAGTTCTTCGAGGCAATTGTCCGTGCGGCACCGCGGCCGCATCGCGCAGATCGGCATCTTTTTTGGCAAATTTGTCCGCATGTTTGTGTATCAGAGCGACTGGAAGGTGCTGCCGATGGCGGCCCTCATCGCGGGGCTTGTGGGCTTTGCCCTGGGCGCGGATTTTGGCGTCAACATGGAAGGAACCCTCACGGGAGCCTTCGCCATCGTCTGCGTCTGTATCTGGAACGGTTCGTTTAATTCGATCCAGGTCGTCTGCCGTGAGCGGAGCGTGATCAAGCGGGAGCACCGTTCCGGCATGCACATCACTTCCTATATTATGGCGCATATGATGTACCAGCTCATCCTCTGCGTCCTGCAGACGGTAGTGACCGTTCTGGTGTTCCAGCTCGTCGGGCTGAAATTCCCCGGACCGGGGCTGATTACGCCCTGGATGGTGGTGGACGCCGGGATTACCATGCTCCTTGTCACTTATGCCTCAGATATGCTTTCTCTCTGGATCTCGACGCTCGTGCATACCACGACCACGGCGATGACGATCATGCCCTTCGTACTGATCTTCCAGCTGGTATTTTCGGGCGGCTTGTTTCCGCTGCCGGAGATGGTGGATCCGGTCATCATGCTGACCATTTCCAGCCCGGGGCTTAAGGCGATGGCTTCCCAGACGAAGGTGAACGACCTGCCCTACGCGGCGGTGGACGGTATGATGTCGCTGGTCGACAGCGTGGAGATCGGCGGGAGCGTGACGGTCGGAGACGTGCTGGATCTCCTTGGCGATGACTCAAACAAGATGGTCGCGGAGCTCCGCGCGGTGCAGATCGGCAACCGGATGTCGCTCCGCGAGGTCGGTAGAGATCTGCTGATGAAAGAACGGTTTGCCGCGCTCCGCGAGCAGAAGCTAATCGGCGGCGTGACGGTGAAGGATCTTATCGAAGCGCTTCTTTCCTCGGACGTGCTGGATCCCCTTCTGGACACACAGGTCGGGGAGATCTGGAGCCTCGGTCAGGTGGTGGATGAGCTCGCGAAGGATCCGGATATTCAAAAGTATCGCGGTGAAGCGCTCACGGTCAAGATGACCGTCGGCGACGCGATTGACCTCATCGGACGCGAGGAGACGATGGCGACCGTCCGGCGGAAAGCCTCCGAGGCCATGTACGAGCCTGCTTACGCGGCGACAAATATGAACGTCCTGAATAACTGGATCCACATTCTGATCTTTATCGTGGTCTTTGCGCTTGCGTCGATCATCACCCTGGAATTTATCGATAAGGATAAACGGTAAATGGCGGTTCGGGTGTGAATAACAGCGTAAAGGGCAGTTATTGCCAAAAGCGTGAGAAAGGATGAAGGGTTGTTATGTCTGAAAAAAGCAATATACAGGATGAAGACGTCATGCGTCTGGCGAAGCCGCGAAAGGGAGGGATTTTACACCTGATTTTCAGCCGTTTTTGTGTCATCGTGCTCCTGATCGCCGTCCAGGTTTTATTGGTCATCAGTTTCTATGCCTGGCTCAGGGAGCTGCTCCCTTTTTTCACGGTTATAACGACCCTGTTCGTAATCGGCGGCGTCATATATCTCTTTAACTGCGGGATGGACTCCTCCGCGAAGCTGACCTGGCTCTTTATCATTTCCATCCTGCCCATCACCGGGGCGGCCTTCCTGGCCTTTACGCGGACGAACCTCGGTCACCGCAGGATCCGGAGAAGGGTGAAGGAGCTTCTTGCGGAGACCTCCGACGTGCTGGAGCAGCCCGAGGAAATTGTACAAAAGCTCGAGAGGGATTCCTCCGGGACGGAAGCGCTCGGAAATTACCTGCGCCGGAGCGGATGCTTCCCGATCTACGGGCATTCGAGGAGTACCTTCTTCCCGCTGGGAGACGACATGTTCCTCTCAATGCTGGAGGAGCTGAAAAAGGCCGAGAAATTCATTTTCATGGAGTTTTTTATCATCGCGGAAGGTTATATGTGGGGAAGCATCCTGAAGATCCTCGCGGACAAGGCTGCCGCCGGGGTGGATGTGCGCGTGATGTATGACGGGATGCTGGAGATCTCCACGCTTCCCTCGAATTACTGCGACCTGCTGCGGGCGCACGGCATCAAGGCGAAGGCTTTTTCGCCGATCAAGCCGTTTCTTTCCTCCCATTATAATTACCGGGATCACCGCAAGATCCTGGTGATCGACGGAAAGGTCGCGTATACGGGGGGCGTGAACCTCGCGGACGAGTACATCAACCGCATAGAGCGCTTCGGGCACTGGAAGGACACCGGGCTCATGGTGAAGGGCGAGGCAGTCCGGAGCTTTACGCTGATGTTCCTGCAGATGTGGAACATCGATGAGAAGCAGGCGGTTTTTGAACCGTGGATCCACAGCGACGCCGCCGCACCGGAGAAGTCTGACGGGATCGTGATCCCCTATGGCGACTGCCCGGTGGATGACGATAAGGTTGGCGAAACCGTGTACATGGATATTTTAAATCGTTCCCGCCGGTATGTGCATATTATGTCGCCCTACCTGGTGCTTGACGGGGAGCTGGAGACGGCCCTGAAGTACGCGGCGCTGCGCGGGGTCGACGTGAAGCTGATCCTGCCGGGCATCCCGGATAAAAAATTCGCCTACTCGCTGGCCAAGTCCCATTATAAGAGGCTAGTCGACGCGGGTGTACAGATCTACGAATACACGCCCGGCTTTGTCCACGCGAAGATTTTCGTCTGCGACGATGTGAAGGCGGTGGTGGGAACCATCAACCTGGACTATCGGAGTCTCTATCATCACTACGAATGCGCGGCCTACCTGTATAAATCCTCCTGCATCGCGGATATTGAGAGCGATTTCCTGGAGACTCTGACAAAATGCCGGATGGTCACGCGTGAGACCATCAAGAATGAAAAATTCTCCTATAAGCTCATGGGCCAGATCATGAAATTCATCGCGCCGATGATGTGAATTCGGGGTTGCGGTTCAGTGCGCCCGGAAGGGTGTCTCACAGAACCGCGACCTCCATCATTTTTGCGAGCTTGCGAACGGCGTCCTCGGACAGCCTGCTGATTCGCGAGATAAAGGAAACAGAAGTCATACCTTCTCTGAGCAGATCCCTGGCTACGCGTTCATTCACTTCTGCTTCTTTTAGCTTTGCGCCTTCGGCGATGCCTTCCCGCTTACCTTCGGCGATTCCGACACGTTTACCTTCGGCGATTCCGACACGCTTACCTTCGGCGATTCCGACACGTTTACCTTCGGCGATTCCGACAAGTTTACCTTCGGCGATGCCTTCCCGCTTACCTTCGGCGATGCCTTCCCGCTTACCTTCGGCGATTCCGACACGTTTTCCTTCGGCAATACCTTCCCGCCTGCCTTCTTCCCGTTCCTTTTCTTTTACCTTCTCTTCATCATACTCAGTTAAAAACATGTTTTTCACCTCCGCGCGGTTTCCGAGGAGGAAACCTCTGATCACAAAATCCTCCGGCATTGCATCCAGTGCCGCATCCACGGCAGCGTCAAGATCCATCTTTTCGTCCTGGTTCTGCCGGATTGCCGCCACCAGCCAGGCATATTCCGAAAGCGGTTTGCAGGCCTCCATCATCCGCAGATTTTTCCCGTAATTGATGTTCCTCATGGAAACCTGAACCTCAATGTCGCCTTCCCCTTCGAAAGCGTCGCTCAGCTTAAGGATTCTTTCTTCCGGCTGCTCCTGCTTCCCGTTGTAGAAGCAAACACACTTCGGCCGCGGCGCCGGCTGCAGGGAGCTGCTGTACTGGTAGTAATCGCTTGTCGCAATATATTTCTCATAAAGCCTGCCCGCGTAAATAAAAAACCGCATCGGCATATTCGGATTGAAGCTGCTCTGATGCTCCCAAAGGTTCATCTCAAATGCAATGATGAAGGAAACGTCGTTTTTCATCCGCATGTATACGGCATCCCCGATCGTGTTGAACGTGATTTCCTCCGGATCCGTGTAGTTTGTTCCGTTCACCGCATTATACAGTGACAGCGCCCATTCCTTCCTCGCCGGGTTCCCGAAAAAGAACCGGAACACCCTATCCTTGTACTTCTTCTGCGCGGCTTTCGAATTCTTGTCATCGGCCTTTTCCTCAAGTTCGGCATTCTTTTTCACGAGCGTGGCAAGGCTTTTTTCCAGAACTGCATTTTGCTTTACAACCCCGGCAAGACTTTCTTCCAACCCGGAATTTTTCTTTAAAACCCCGGCCAGCTCCTTTTCCAGCCCCGCAATTCGCAAACGCAAAACTTCATTCTCTGTCATAACCTTCCTCCTTCATTATACTACAATTCCCGCCCATATTCTTGAAAAAAGTAAAAATCAAATTTGGGTTTTCAAACACTCATACGAGTGTTTTCAGCAAAATACTGATATCCGGTTAATGATGAAAGCAATATATGGAATATTTAAAGTGACGTTAAGAAAAGTTACTCTCTATATAGTAATCATAAAAAGGTTATCAAATAACGTTCTTTTTGTCAAGGCCAAAGCAATGATATTTGTACAAAATTACCAAGTCCTATACCCATATCTTTTTGATTTTGGTATAATACAGATACTTTAAATCATCATCTAAAACTTCTCTTGTTTTAGAAAATGTATTTTTAATTCTGAATTTCATAGTGTGTCGGAATTAACAGGTCATATTTCTCGAAATCGAAAAGGAAGCTGAGATAGAAGCGGATGTTTTGACGCTGGTTGATATCATCACCAAGTACAAGCATAACTGGGATAACGAGCGGTTTATCGCCAGCAATCATAAACTGGTTTGTGACATCCAGAGAACTGCGCGAAAGAATATGGTAGCTTCACAGAAGAAGGTAGAGGAGGCACTGAAGGCAAAACAGTTTATGGTTTCCGATAATTCGGTAAAAATCTTGCTTCAAGATCTGCAGAAAAAGTACAAATACTATCGGATATCGCTATATACATTTGCTATGGCTTCATTTATTGAAGTTATGCTGAGCGGAAACTTTAGCGAGAAAAACATTTGTTCAGTTATTGAAATCATTGAAAAATGTTCATCGGAGTACAGAGATTTGTTTGGCAAATGCTCGGAATATCTGGAAAGGATATCTCTTAGCTCTGTTGAGTCGACACTTTGGAAGGGTATAGGCTTTGCGAGCGATACATTTGGCAAATTCATTGGCAGCATCCCGAAAGTGCGTGACGGACAGGTAGATGAATTCCTGCTCGATCAGGGGAAAAAGATTAAACAGGGTGCGGAGGGGATCAAGAGAAATATTTTAGAGACATTTGCAGAGGTGAGCAATCCCGGTACAGGGACGCTGATCGCAAAGCTCAGGGATATGGACCAGATTTACAATCATACAAAGGTGATTGGTTTTGACCGAGAGAAGCTTTTCTTGATTGCGTAAATTATTATCATAGTGCAGATACTGGCTGGAAGGAAATAAGGTCAGCGACAAAATGTAATTCCATGGTTCATATGCAGGTTGATTTCCGTCGTTAGCACGTTGAAAACAGCAAGGGTTTGGCACGGGAGTGACTTGTAATACTTGCTTTTTTGAAGAGATACTATCTTCCATAAATGTTAAAACTGTAAGGACATTTTAATGAGCCCGAACTAAATCAAATAAGGAGAATAAATATCATGCTTAAAGTTTATTGTTACAATCGCTGCACAACCTGTAAGAAGGCTTTGAAGTGGCTGGATGAGCAGGGGATCGGGTATGAGCAAGTGGATATTAAGGAGAATCATCCGGGCGAGGGGGAGATTCGGGAGTTTCACGCGGTGAGCGGTTTGCCGCTGAAGCGGTTCTGGAATACGAGCGGGCTGCCGTATCGGGAGATGGGGCTGTCGAAGAAGCTTGCGGGGATGAGCGAGGACGAGCAGTATGCGCTGCTGGCGACGGACGGGATGCTGGTGAAGCGGCCGCTTCTGGTCGGGGATGATTTTGTGCTGACCGGATTTAAGGAAGAAGAGTGGAAGGAAAAGCTGCTGTAAAGCGGGGCGGATCGTATTGATCGAGATCCGGAAGAATGTTTCTGGTCATCGTGTGACCAGAAACGATTTTTATCCGGGAGAGATTCGGGATATGGTTCTTGAAACGCTGTCGGAGGTTCTGGGCACGATGGAAAAGCTGACGCGAAGAAGGGATGTTCTGGAGGATAGTTTCTGGTCACACGGTGACCAGAAACGAAGGCGTTTTGCAATGAAATCGCCCTGCGGGCGATGGCACGCCTCAGTGTACAGAAAACAGTCCAGTGGACGGCTGATTTATGTCACTGGCCAGAGCCAAACAGCGAGTGTTTGGCACGGGAGTGACTTGTAACGGAGGATATTCTTTCGAGCAACAAATATGAGCAGCTGGGTGAGAAGAGAAAGCAGCGGGTGAAAGAGCTTCTGAAGGGATACAAGAATCTCACCGGGGCCATGCGGCAGGAGCTGCAGGATCTTGGCTTTGAGATATCGGACGGCGGAAAGCATTACAAGGTTACATACCGTGGGGATTCACGGTATGTGATGACCCTGGGAAAAACACCAAGCGACAACCGCAGCGGTTCCAATAGTGCATCACAGATCATAAAGAAGGTGTATTAGGACTGGCGGCTGTGGTATCGGCGTATAAACTGACTGAAGAGGATGATAATATGCGCTTTTGAGAGAGAAGGCGGAAAATATATTTGGACCGATTATTGACTGGAACCGTGCTGACAGCAAAAAACCGCGCGCTGCCTTCGGCAGCACGCGGTTTTTTTGGAGGACGGAGGGGCGGATGAGGCCCCCCTGTCCGATTCTTACATTTGTCAAAAATCAAAGCTGCGGGCCGGCGGCGACGAGAGCCTTGCCGGCTTCGTTGCCTTCGTATTTCGCGAAGTTCTTGATGAAGCGGCCGGCGAGATCCTTCGCCTTCTCGTCCCAGATGGCCGGATCGGCGTAGGTGTCGCGCGGGTCGAGGATCTCGGTGGCGACGCCTTCGAGCTCGGTCGGAACCTCGAAGTTGAAGTACGGGATGGTCTTGGTCGGGGCGTTCTTGATCGCGCCGTTCAGGATCGCGTCGATGATGCCGCGGGTATCCTTGATGGAGATGCGCTTGCCGCTGCCGTTCCAGCCGGTGTTCACAAGATAAGCCTTCGCGCCGCTCTGCTGCATGCGCTTTACCAGCTCCTTGCCGTACTTGGTCGGATGCAGTTCCAGGAACGCCTGGCCGAAGCAGGCCGAGAAGGTCGGAGTCGGCTCGGTGATGCCGCGCTCCGTGCCGGCGAGCTTTGCCGTAAAGCCGGACAGGAAGTAGTACTGCGTCTGCTCCGGGGTCAGGATGGAGACCGGCGGAAGGACGCCGAAAGCGTCCGCGGAGAGGAAGATGACATTGTCCGCGGCCGGGCCGTGGGAGATCGGCTTCACGATCTTCTCGATGTGGTCGATCGGATAAGATACGCGGGTGTTCTCCGTGACGGACTTGTCGGCGAAATCGATCTTGCCCTTCTCGTCGACGGTGACGTTCTCAAGCAGGGCGTCGCGGCAGATCGCGTTGTAGATGTCCGGCTCGCTGTCCTTGTCGAGGTTGATGACCTTCGCGTAGCAGCCGCCCTCGAAGTTGAAGACGCCGCTGTCGTCCCAGCCGTGCTCGTCGTCGCCGATGAGGAGACGCTTCGGGTCGGTGGAAAGGGTGGTCTTGCCGGTGCCGGAAAGGCCGAAGAAGATCGCGGTGTGCTCGCCGTTCATATCGGTGTTGGCGGAGCAGTGCATGGAAGCGATGCCCTGAAGCGGGAGATAATAGTTCATCATGGAGAACATGCCCTTCTTCATCTCGCCGCCGTACCAGGTGTTCAGGATGACCTGCTCACGGCTGGTGACGTTGAAGAGAACGGCCGTCTCGGAGTTGAGGCCGAGCTCCTTGAAGTTCTCGACCTTCGCCTTGGAGGCGGTGTAGACCGTGAAGTTCGGCACGAAGTTCGCAAGCTCCTCGTCGGTGGGCTTGATGAACATGTTCCGTACGAAGTGTGCCTGCCACGCAACCTCCATGATGAAGCGGACAGCCATGCGGGTGTCCACGTTCGCGCCGCAGAAAGCGTCGACGACATAAAGCTTCTTGCCGGAGAGCTGCTTTAAGGCAAGAGCCTTGCAGGCTTCCCAGGCTTCCTTCGTGGCCGGATGGTTATCATTCGGGTACTCCGGAGTTGTCCACCAGACGGTGTCCCTGGAATTCTCGTCCACGACGATGAACTTGTCTTTGGGCGAGCGGCCGGTATAGATGCCGGTCATAACGTTGACGGCGTCGAGCTCGGTGAGCTGGCCCTTGTCAAAACCGGTGAGGGAGGGGTCCATCTCGTCCGCGAACAGCTGCTCATAAGACGGATTGTAGATGATCTCCTGGACGTCGGTGATACCATACTTGCTAAGATCAAGATTTGCCATGGGGTACCTCTTTCTTCCTTATATAATAGATGTCATAGGGAACAATTGTTAAGGAAAGAACAAAATCTTTCATTTGCTATTATACAGCACATCCCCGTAAAATCAATATGTGGTTACTGAAAGAATTCCGTATTTCGTGGGTATGCCCAAGGTTTCGCGGACATTTGAAAAAAATTAAGTCAAATTGACGAAGGGATCTTTTGTATTTGCTTTATATTTCTTGAAAAAATGCCTTTCATCCTGTATGCTCTTATCGGAGGTTTTTTTACCCTGAAAGTACCATCGCCCGAAGGGCGATTAAATTCCGGGATGCGGACGCCTTAGCGTGCAGATAACAGTCCGGCGGACGGTTATCTGTATGCGTTCCGGACGATCATGGCAGGCGGTACAAAAATGCGTATGAAGGTTTACTTCGGACAGGACCGGCGATGGGAGGATGAACGATGGAGAGAATCGCGGACGCGGTCATATTTGACCTTGACGGGACGCTGACAGACACGGAAAAGTATTATCAGATCGCCTGGCCGAAGGCGCTCGAGTATTTTGGTTATCCCGTGACGCCGGAAATGCCGCTGGAGCTTCGCTCGCTGGGGCGGCCCTTTGTCCTGGAGAAGTTTCGCGAGTGGTTCGGCGAAGGCTTTCCCTACGACGAGGTTCGCGCGTATCGGCAAATGCTGGTCCGGGAGCTGATGGAGGCCGGGGGGATCCCCTTAAAGCCCGGCGCCCTGGAGCTTTTTGACGCGCTGAAGGCGAAGGGCATCCCCGCCGCCCTCGCGACGGCCAATGCCTACGAGAAAACGATGGGGCTTCTGACAAAGATCGGCATCGCGGACCGGTTTGACCGGATCCTCTGTGCGGACATGGTCCCGCAGGGGAAGCCCGCGCCGTATATTTATGAATATGCCTGCAGAGAGCTCGGGCTTCCTCCGGAAAGGACCTTTGCCGTGGAGGACTCGCCCAACGGAGTCAAAAGCGCGTACCGGGCCGGCTGCAGGGTCATCATGGTTCCCGACCTCACCGAGCCCGACGAGGAGCTCTGGCCCATGCTCTACAGAAGAGTCGACGGGCTGGCGGAGATCATCAAGCTGCTTTAAGGAGGTATTTCTATGGAACGGATCGCGGTTACCGGCGCGACGGGCATGATCGGGGCGGCGCTCGTCAGGGAGGCGCTTTTGAAGGGGACGGAGGTTTACGCGCTCGTGCGGAAGGACACGCCGAAGCTTGCGCGCCTCCCGCGGGAGGCGGACGGCCTTCATCTCGTGACCTTCGACCTGACGGACGCAAAGAGCATCGAGACGCTTCCGGAAAAGCTTCCGCCCTGCGATGTTTTTTACCATCTGGCCTGGGGACACACGGGAAGCGCGCGCAACGCCTCGGTGTTTTTGCAGGCGGAAAATGTAGACACCTGCCTTGCCGTCCTTGACGCCGCGGCAAATGCCGGCTGCCGGGCCTTTGTCGGCGCGGGTTCGCAGGCCGAGTACGGGCCGAAGGACCTGCCCGTCATAAGTCCGGACACGAAGACCGACCCCGCGACCCCCTACGGGGCTGCAAAGCTCGCGGCGTGTCATTTGTCAAGAATGCTTGCAAAAGAGAAGGGGATCCGGTGGGTCTGGCCGCGTATATTCAGTGTCTACGGAATCTACGACAAGCCCTCGTCTATGGTCGCTTCCTCGCTGGAGAAAATGCTGCACGGCGAGCCGACGCATTTTTCGCCGGCGCGGCACCGCTGGGATTATCTTTTTTCGGAGGACGCCGGGCGCGCGTACTACGCCATCGGCGAGCGCGGAAGGGACGGAAGCATCTACTGCGTCGGCAGCGGGGAGAGCCGCCCGCTCATCGAATTTCTTCGGGAGATGGCCGCGGCGGCGGGCGTTCCGCTTTCCGGCGTCGGCGACATCCCGTACAAGGACGGCCAGCAGCCGAGAAACCTTGCCGCGGACATCACGAGCCTTACGGCGGACACCGGATTCGTGCCGGAGGTGTCCTTTGCGGAAGGGATCCGGAGGACGGCGGAGTATAAAAATTCATTAATCGATAAATGATCAGGGAACCGGCCATTTTTTTTAAGATGTGTAAT
>CACZBB010000122.1 GCA_902779245.1 uncultured Lachnospiraceae bacterium
GGCGTTTTGCAATGAAATCGCCCTGCGGGCGATGGCAAAACGCAGGTCAGCGACAAACTATAATTTTATGGTTCATACACAGGCTGATTTATGTCACTGCCCCGTGCCAAACAGCAAGTGTTTGGCACGGGAGTGACTTGTAACCTTTGTTACTGTGAACAAAGTGAACAGGAACAATAATGCTTGCGGCGAATGCTTTCGTGGGGTAAAATAATAAACAGCGGGCGATGCGGGGCGTTCGCGGGCCGGCGGTTTTTGGCCTGCACGTCCGGGGCTTTTGCCGATCCGGAAAAACAGCCAGACAGAGCATTGGCAGGGGGAGCGTATGATCGTAGATATTAAAAAGGTTGAGCGGGCTGAGGATGAGAAGGCGGTCATCGAGACGCGCCAGATGACCCTGAACGTCCGCCGGGCGGCGGATCTTCTTCGCGCGGAGGAGATGACGCTGTCGGGCGTCCGGGAAGACAAAATGTATGATATTCCCGTGCATTTGATCTACTATATTGAGAGAGATGACCAGCGCACCCGGATCCACACGAAAAAGACGGTCTTCGACACGGAAGAGCGGCTTCAGGATCTCTGGAAGAGGATGGATGAACAGTTTTTAAGATGCGGCAGAAACTGCATAATTAACGTACATAAAATTCAGTCCGTAAAGAGCAGCGGCAGCCGCCGTCTCCGCGCGACCCTGCTGAACGGGGAGACGCTGGAGCTTGACCGCACCTGCGTTCCGGAGCTGAAGCAGATCCTGGGGATCTCGGGAGGTGCGCGATGAGAATGCTTCGAAAAATGGTTAACCAGATGGTCTGGATCTGCTTCGGGCTGCTGGTCTGGAGCGGCGTCTTCGGGATTCTCAACCACGAAACCGGAAAAACGCTGCCCTGGCATTTTCCGCTGACCTTCCTGCTGGTCGGGCTTCTCGGGGCCCTGGCGCAGCTCCTGTTTTTATCGCGCAGAGATCTTACCGCCTATGAGCTGCGCACGCGCACGGCACTGCATATCCTGGTACTGATCGGCATTCTATGCGTCGTGGGCTGGCTTTTTGGCTGGTACGCCACGGTCTGGGACAATCTCATTGCGATCCTGGTCTTTCTGATCGTCTACGCGCTGTCCTGGCTTGGCCAGATCATTTCCCTCTGGCGGGACGAGCGCCGCATCAACGCCGCTCTTAAAGACTTCCACGAGCGCGAGAAGGGCGCGGCGGCGGAGATCCGGGAAGCCGGAAAGGAGATTCCGAAATGAAGCGGAAGCTTGCTGCGGTTCTCCTGGCGGCTCTCCTTGCGGCGGCAGCGCTTGCCGGCTGCGGCGGGAACGGGAATACGTCCGCGCCCGGGGAGGAGCTTCTTGAGAAGGTCAGAGAAAAGGGAAAGCTGACGATCGCCATGGAAGGCACCTGGGCACCCTGGACCTATCACGATGAGAACGATGTGCTGACCGGCTACGACGTCGAGATTGGAAAGAGCATTGCCAGAGAACTCGGTGTCAGGGCGGAATTTGTCGAGGATGCGTGGGACGGACTCCTTAAGGGACTTGACGACGGACGGTATGACCTTCTGATCAACGGCGTCGACGCGACGCCGGAACGGAACGAAAAATATGATTTCTCCTCGCCCTACGCCTACATCCATACGGTTCTGGTCATCCGCGACGATAACGAGGAAATCAATAAATTCGGGGACCTGAAAGGAAAAATAACGGCCAACAGTCCCGGCAGCACCTACATGGAAATGGGTGTAAAGTACGGCGCGAAGGTCGAGAGCGCGGACTCGATCGACGAAACCATGCGGATGGTTATTTCCGGCCGCGCGGACGCGACGCTCAACGCGGAGGCTTCGGTCCTGAATTACCTCCGTGAGCATCCGGACGCTCCGCTGGAGGTCATCGACGCCACGCCGGATGCCGGCGAGGTCGTTATTCCGTTTCGGAAGGGCGACGCGACCCTCACGCTTCGCGAGGCTGTCAACGCGGCGCTGGATAAAATGCGCGCGGACGGGAGTCTGAGGGAACTTTCCATAGCCTATTTCGGCAGCGATATTACGAATCCATAAAGCAAGGAAAGGGAGGCAATCATGGCAGCATATGATTATCTGGTCGTCGGTGCGGGGTTGTTCGGCGCGGTATTTGCCCGGGAAGCGGCAAATGCGGGCCGGAAGGTTCTGGTGGTGGACCGGCGCGGCCATATCGCGGGCAATGTCTATACCCAAAAGATCGAAGGCATCAACGTGCATGTGTACGGCGCGCATATTTTCCACACGAACGACAAAAGAGTCTGGGAATATGTCACGAAATATGCCGAATTCAACCGTTTTACGAACTCGCCGGTGGCGAATTACAAGGGAGAGCTTTACTCGCTTCCCTTTAATATGTACACCTTCAACCGCATGTGGGGGGTGGTGACGCCGGACGAGGCCGCGGCGAAGATCGAGGAGCAGAGGCGGGCGGCCGGGATCACGGAGCCCAAAAACCTCGAGGAGCAGGCGATCTCCCTCGTCGGCACGGATATCTATGAAAAGCTGATCAAGGGCTATACGCAGAAGCAGTGGGGACGTCCCTGTACCGAGCTGCCTGCGTTCATTATCAAGCGTCTCCCCGTGAGGCTCACCTTTGACAACAATTATTTCAACGCCCTGTATCAGGGGATCCCGGTCGGCGGCTACACGAAGCTGGCGGAGAATCTGCTGGACGGCATTGAGGTACGGCTCGGCGTGGATTATCTCAAAAACCGTGCGGAGCTGGACGCTCTGGCGGACAGGGTCGTTTTCACCGGCCCGGTCGACGAGTTCTTCGGCTATGCCCTCGGACCGCTGGAATACCGCTCGGTCCGCTTCGAGACGGAGGTACTGAATACACCGAATTTCCAGGGGAACGCGGCCGTAAACTACACGGATGCGGAGACCCCCTGGACGCGCATTATCGAACATAAATGGTTCGAGTTCGGGAAGGACGAGGCGGGGAAGGAGCTTCCGAAGACCGTGATCAGCCGCGAGTTCAGCTCCGAGTGGAAGCCCGGCGACGAGCCCTACTATCCGGTCAACGACGAGAAGAACGGAGCCCTCTATGCCGCTTACCGGCAAATGGCGGCCAAAGAGGAGAAGGTGATCTTTGGCGGACGGCTCGGCGAATACAAATATTATGACATGGACGCGGTGATCGCCGCGGCACTCGCGCGGGCCGGGGCGGAGCTGGGATGAGCCGGGGGGTAAGAAAGCCTGCCATGACGTGACCGGAGAGAACAGCAACAGCTTGTCTGACGGCGCGCGGCGCACGTGAAATCCAGAGCGCTTTCCGTGCAGGCCATACCTTGCCCGCGGCAAACGGGAGGAATGAATATGTTTGAAATACAGGGCGGTGCGTGGGTCGGCTTCTTTGTCGGCGGTTTGTTTATCGCTGTGGGGCTTTTTCTTGCGATTCGCACGATATTTGTAAATATCAAATGCACGGAATCCGTGACGGCGCGGGTCTCCGAAATCCGGGAGGAATGGAGCCAGTCGTCGGATGAAAGCGGGGGCTCCTGGGTATACTTTCCGGTCTTTCAGTTTACTGCGCAAAACGGGAGGATCGTTGAGGCGAAGGCGTCGGTCGGCCGAGGCAGATGCCCGTATCAGGTCGGCCAGGCCGTGGAGCTGCGCTATGATCCGGAGAAACCGGAACGGATTGCCGTCAGAAAGGACGTTGTCAACGCCATCGTCATCGGCTTTGCTTTTGCGGCCATCGGCGCGGGGATCCTGATCCTGATGAAAATACGGGGATATTGGTAAGAAGGGAAAAGCAGAGCGGGCGTTCGCCCTCTCTGCCCTATTTTTTTGTTTCATAGCTTTTCACGCGGATTTTTTTTGAAAAGCTATGGAAGAGAGGAAGATATGTGCTATAATTGAAGGGATTATTTGCCGGCGGCCGGAGGCTGCCGGGAGCAGGAGGACTCGCATGAAGCTGAGGTATGAATTTGAAACCATGGAGATGGACGATCAGATCGTCGCGGTGCCGGTCGGGGAAGAGGCGGAGGACGCGCTCCACGGTATTATCAAGCTGAACGACAGCGGGGCGGCGATTTTCAGGCTTCTTAAGAAGGAAACCACGGAGGATGCCATCGTTGCCGCGATGAAGAAGGAATACGACGCCTCGGAGGAACAGATTCGGGAATTCGTCCGCGTATTTGTCAGCGATCTGGCGAGACAGGGAGTGGTTGAAGGGGTATGAAGATTATAAAACCCGGTAAGCCGTCTGTCCGCAAGATCCTGGGAAACCAGAGACGAAAAAGCGGCATATGCCGGAAGATGCGCTATGTGCTGGAGGCCCGGGGCGAGGGAGGACTTCGCCTGCTCAATACCATCACGGGAGACCTTGCGGAGCTTGATCCGGCTGAGGCGGCGGCCTGGCAGGCGCTGCCCCAAGAGCTCTCCGAAACGCTCGCGGAGCTGTATCGGCTTCATTTTCTGGTGCCGGTGGCCTTTGACGAGAGGAAGACGGTGGAGCAGATCCGCGCCGTTCTTCGGCTGACGACCCGCACGAAAAGCTTCCATTCTTTTGTCATTCTTCCGACGACCGCCTGCAACGCGCGGTGCTTTTATTGCTACGAAAGCGGCTATCCTCATCACACGATGACGGAGAAGACCGCCGAGGATACGGTGCAGTTTATCCTGAAAAACTGCGGGAGCCTCCGGAAGACGAAGATTCACTGGTTTGGCGGCGAGCCGCTGGTCGGGAAGGACCGCATCGCGCAGATCTGCCGCAGGCTTGGAGAGGAGGCGTTCGAGTTTTCCTCGAAAATGACGAGCAACGGGTACCTCTTTACCCCGGAGCTGGTGCGGGAGGCGAAGGAAGACTGGCATCTGACCTTTGTCCAGATCACGCTGGACGGGACCGAAGCGATTTACAATCGCACGAAAGCCTATGCCGGGGCGGACGGCAGCCCGTATTACCGGGTGCTGGGCAATATCGAAAGTCTTCTGGACGCCGGCATCCGCGTAAGCGTTCGGATGAACCTTGACCGGCATAACGAGCAGGATCTCGCGCATCTGATTGACGAGCTGGCGGAGCGCTTTGCGGGAAAGGCCGGATTAGCCTGCTACACGCATGAGCTTTTCGATCAGCAGGGCTTCGAACCGATCCGGCACACCGGGTCGGAATGGGACGAGATCGCCCGGCGGAGGCATGAGCTGGATCACCGGATTGAGGAGGCGGGGCTTTCGCTTGCCGGAGAAAGCCGGGGGCTGCCGTCGCTTCGGATGAATTTCTGCATGGCGGACAGCCCGGAAAGTGCCCTCATCAACCCGCTCGGAGAGCTTGGCAAATGCGAGCACGTTCCGTACGATCCTCCCTTCGGGGATGTCCGCGGCGGCGTCCGGGATCCTGCGATTCTTGACAAATGGCTGAATTCGGAATTTGAGGATTCCTGCGCGGCGTGCGAGCTGTATCCCTACTGCGCGCGTATGACCACCTGTCCGACGAAGGATCCGTGCCGCGAGGATACCAGAAGGGAAGAGCTTTCCCGTTTCCGGAAGAATATTCTGGCAGCCCGCGCGGACGAGACGAAGGAGGAGCCGGACGGACCGGAGCTGACCGATTGTTAAGGCGGCGGTCCGTGGTGCGAATGATTGCGAGGAATGGTTGGAGAGCCGATGGATGCTTATAAATCTTATACAAAGATCACCGCGAAGCACCGGCTTCTTGATCTGAAGCTTGGGGAGATCTGGGGATACCGGGATCTGATCGTTCTTTTCACGAAGAGAAGCTTTCAGGTTTCTTTCAAGCAGACGATTCTCGGCCCGCTGTGGCTGTTCCTGAATCCGCTGCTGAGCTCCGTGATGCACATGGTTGTATTCGGCAATATTGCGCGCCTCGGTACCGACGGGCTGCCGCAGATGCTGTTTTACTTTTCGGGCAATGCCCTCTGGGGGTATTTTTCCAGCTGTGTCACGAAAAATGCCTCGACCTTTACGGATAATGCCCCGCTCTTCGGGAAGGTTTATTTTCCGCGGATGGTCATTCCGATCTCCAATATGCTCTCGGCGGCGATCCGCTTCCTGATCCAGATGATCATGGTTGCGGTTCTTCTGGTCTTTTACACCGTGACGGGAGTGGTACATGTACGTCCCGCCGTGGTGATTCTCCTGCCGCTCATTCTCATCTGGCTGGGGGCTCTCGGACTCGGCACGGGAATTATTATTTCCAGCCTGACCACGAAGTACCGGGATCTGGGAATCCTGGTTACGTTCGGGATTCAGCTCTGGATGTACGGAACGCCGGTGGTCTACCCGCTGAGCACGATCAGCGGTCTGCTCCGGACCCTGATCCTCATCAATCCCGCGAGCGCCCCGATGGAGCTCTTCCGCTGGGCGCTGCTGGGTGTCGGAAGCCCGGAACCGTGGTCGGTTGCCCTCTCGGCGGCGCTCACCGCGATTCTTGTATTTCTCGGGCTTGTTCTTTTCAACAAGGT
>CACZBB010000123.1 GCA_902779245.1 uncultured Lachnospiraceae bacterium
TCCATGGTGATGCCAATTGCCTGCAGAAAGCTGTTGCAATCCTCGATGGACTCTCCGCCCGCAACGAGCTCCTCCGCCCCGTGAATCTCGATATCAAGCATGTCCCGGAGCGAATCCCGAAGGGGCGCGATGGCCGCGCCGCCTCCGCAGAGCCACATATCCGAAAGCGTGCTGTCGCGGTTGCTGAACCGATAGAAGTTCAGCGCACGCATCAGCTCGACGGAGATACTTTCATACGCCGCCATGCATTCCTCGCGGAACTGGCAGTTCTCGTAGTTCGTGAGCAGATACGTGTGCGCGAGATGGACATCCACGCTGTAAACATCCGCGAGCACGTTATCCAGATTGACCATGCCGGTCTCCAGCGTTCGGGTCGCCACGTGGCGTTCGCCCTTAAACATGAGCAAGCGGATGGAGGAATAGCCCATATCCAGGATGCACAGCTCCTCGGCGATCTTGGAAAGGAAATCCTTTCGCGCCCGGATCAGCTCCACGAACGCGCATACCTCCGGAGCGGCGATTTCCAGCCTCATGCCGGCTTTTCGAAGAAAAAACTGGGCATCCTCCAGAATATCCCGGCGGCAGCCGGCCGCGAGGAGCTCCAGCGTCTTTGGCGCTTCGCCCCCGCCCTCCTCCGCGTTCTCGCCTTCAGGCTTTGGCTCCACCGGCTGTTCCTTCTTCTCCGAGGAAAGAACCGCGTAGTCAAAAATATAATCCTTGATCTCGCCGGTGATATAGTCGTTAAACTCAAATGGCAGGTTATACATCAGCTGGTCGGCGCTCATCATGGGCATTTCCACATTCTTGACAAATGCCGTTTCGTTGGGCAGAACGAGGGCCGCCATATTCGTATGGATCTTATGCTCCTTCAGCGCATTCTTCAAAAGCTCCGCCATCGCCTCCGGCGAGGTAACCTTGCCCTCCCGAAGAAGATTTTCGGGCATGGGGACAGTCACCGTCTTCAGCACGCGATTGCCCTGGCAGAACGCGAGCTTCATCTGATTATATCCGATATCGATTCCCAGTATTTTTTTTGCCATAGCCCCTCCTCAAGGAACAAATGGATGGAAAGCTGCGATTCACACCCGAGCCGGACATTCATCCGCCATACGGCTCTGTGATTCAAAGCAGCAGGCCTCTGTACCAATTGATCAGCGGCTCTCCGAAAAGCAGCATGATCGCGGCGGAAACCGCGATGGCCGGTCCGAAGGGGAATTCTTTCTTTCCCTCTTTACCCAGCCTGGAAAGGGCGTGAAACAAAAGCCCCAGGATGCAGGAAAGCATCAGCGTGAACAGTGTCCCGACGATTCCGAGATACAGGCCGATCACCGCGAAGAGCTTGATATCCCCTCCGCCGAGGGTGTCCCGCCCGAGCAGCCGGTCCATCACAAGGGAGATAGCCAAAAGCCCGCCGCCAAAGAGCAGGCCGGACAGGACGCTCATACCGACGTCTCCCCAGCCGGTAAAAAGGAAGGGAAGCGTGACAACCCACGCCGCTGCCGCAGCGATATGACAGCCGTCCGGGATCATCATATCCTCCAGGTCCGTCAGGACCAGCAAAAACAGGCAGCAGAGGAAGATGTAATTCCGGAGGCAGAGCACCGTCAGGTCAAAGCGCAGAAGGCACGCGGCCGTGACCAGCGCGAACAGGATCTCCGTCAGCGGATAGCGTACCGATATTTTTCCGCCGCAGGCCTTGCACCGCCCTTTTTGGAACACCCAGCTAAGTACCGGGATCAGCTCCGAAGCCCCCAGCGTATGCCCGCAGGAAGGGCATCTGCTTCGGCCTTTCAGAAAAGATTCTCCGTGTACGATGCGATACGCCGCGCAGTTTAAGAAGGATCCCATCACCGCACCAAGGCAGACGGCGATCGCCACGAAAAAAATCAACAGTGTTTGGTCTTCATAGATGGACATGCAGCTCCCCCGTTATTTATAAGCATCTCCGGTCCAGCCGTCCCTGGCGCGCCAGATGGCGCAGTAATTCTTATCCGCGTAGACGAAATAGGCGATCTTTCCCTTCTTCACACGGCCGTCGTTGAAATAACCTTCGCCCTCGATCCCATAGAAGGCGACGATCTCATCGTACCCCTGGGTGTAAGCCGTTCCGTGGCGGATATATTCCTCCTGAACCACATGAACGCAGGGCAATTTCTTATGATTGACCATAACCGTGATCGCGTTCGATGCGGCGCCGTCCGTATTCGTCTCCGTTGAGCTGCTTCCGCTCTTCGCCTTCTCCAGCTCCGTCTCCAGGAGCATTTTGGCGTAGGCGGCGTTCAGCCGGACGCGCTCTTTCTCGTCGCTGTCGTGAATGCCGCAGACCGGCACGAAGATGCCGTTTTCGCCTTTCTTTAGGTAAATCGAGCCGCCGACCGGGCAGAGCTCGTCTCTGGCCGGCATGATCTGATCAAGCTTTTTCATCGCTTCTTCGGCGGTGATTTCCTGGTAGTTGCCCAGGTATTCGATGATCAGGCCGTCCCCGGCGGATTTCATCGCCTGGTCGCAGCCGACCTTCTCCGCCTGATACTGAAAATTCTTCCACACCGGGATGAGGATCAGGATCACCAGCACGAGGTTCACGACGATCAGGAGAGCAATCAGCCAGTTGATTCCGCCGCCCCGGCTCTTCAGTTTTCGGATGATTTTGTTTTTCATGTTGTTCTCCGACAGATGGCATAAGCTTCGGCTACGTGAAACACTTTGTGCGAGATTCTTCGCTGCTGTCTTTACATCCCCGCGTACATCTCGAACATAGCCATGTAGATGGCGATAACGATGAACCCGGCAAATCCGGCCAGGAAGACCAGGATGGTCGGCTCGAGCTTTGCCAGAGCGTCGGCGGTCGCCTGCTCCAGCTCGGCGTCATAATACGCCGCCGTCATGGCAAGGGTTTGGGAAAGCTCACCGCTCTCCTCGCCGACAGCCGTCATATCCACCAGGATATCCGGCAGGCAGTTGGCCTCCCGGAGGCTGTAGCCCAGCGTATGGCCTTCCTCCAGCTTTCCGGTAATCTTGCCGATTTCCGTACTGATAAAATAATTGTTGATAACCTTCGCGCAGATCCCGACCGACTTTGTGATCGGAAGTCCGGCCTGCAGCATCATCGTCATGGTGTTCGCGAACTGACTGGCTGCATTGAGGACATTGATGTTGCCGAGCACGGGAAGCTTCAGGCTCCCCTTAGCCGTCTTCATCCGCCCGTTTTCCGTGTTGCTGTAGATCTTGTAAATGATGATCGCAGCCGCCGCTATGATAATCATATGTATATAATAATTTCGGAAGAATTGTGACGCGGCGATCAGGATCTGGGTCATCACCGGGAGCTCGGCTCCCTGCTCCTCAAAAATGGCGGTAAATGTAGGAACGACTTTTACCATAATCACGACGACGACCACGATCGCGACAACCAGAACGAAGGCCGGGTAGATCAGCGCGCCGCGGACCTTGCCCTTCATCTTCATTTGTTTTGTATAATGCTCGCTGACCGATTCAAAGGCCGAGTCCAGGTTACCGGCTTCCTCGCCGGCGTGAATCGTTTCAAGGAAGGTGACCGGCAGCTTTTTCTTTCCGCGCTCCGCAAAGCTTGCCGAGATGGATCGCCCGGCCTCAACGTCCTCGGCGACCTCCTCCAGAATCCTCTTCAGCGGCTTGTCGGTCATCTTTTCCGCAATGAGATGTACGGTCCGGGTGATCGGCACGCCGGCGCGGAGAATAACGGCAAACTGACTGCACATCAGGGTAAAAGCTTTGTCGTTGACCTTATTGCCGCCGATCTCCATCGCCATAAAGCCGGAGCCCTTGCCGCCCTTGCCCCCGACCTCCGAGAGGCTCTGAACGATCGGGTAGTTCTCCTTCAGCTTAGCGGCCGCGTCCATCTCGTTAAAGCCCTCGATGATACCGGATACCTTTTCCCCGTTCCCCGAGACTACCGTATATTTATATTTTGGCATTTTCCGTGCTCCTTTCAAGGAGAGATTCCCCGGCCCTTGGGCCCGGAAGGAAAGGCTTTTGATCACGCATTTTTCTTAATATAAGCCGTATCATGAGAATATTTCAGCGCCATGTCCTTCGTGATCTGGCCGCCGCGCACGAGGCGCACCAGCGCCTGATCCATGGTCTGCCCGCCGATGGCCACGCTGGTTGCGATGGCGTTGGCAATCTGCGGCGTGTTGCCGTTGCGGATCAGGTTACGGATCGCGTCCGTGACGACCATCATCTCAACGGCGAGGATGCGCCCGCCGTTCTTTTTCGGAATCAGCTGCTGTGTCAGGACGGCCTGAAGGCACATCGAAAGCTGCAGGCGGATCTGCACCTGCATCCCCTCCGGGAAGACCTGGACGATACGGTCCACGGCGTCGGAAGCGCTGCCGGTGTGGAGCGTTCCGAAGACCAGATGGCCGGTCTCGGCTGCCGTGATCGCGGTCTCGATGGTCTCGCGGTCACGCATTTCGCCGATCAGAATGACGTTCGGGTCTTCACGAAGGCTGGCGCGCAGACCGGCCGCGAAGCTCAGGGTATCCTTGCCGACTTCGCGCTGGTTGATGGCCGCCTTGTCCGGCGTGTACAGATATTCGACCGGGTCTTCAAGCGTCACGATGTGGCACTTCTGGGTATGGTTGATATAATCAAGGAGCGATGCCAGGGATGTCGATTTACCGGAACCGGTTTCACCGGTGACCAGGACGATGCCCTTGTGGAGCTTCGGAAGCTCCAGCGCCGCCGGCGGGAGTCCCAGCGAATCGAGCGGGGGAATCCTGTCCGAAAGGAGACGGAGCGCCACCGACGGCATTCCCTGCTGCCGGAAGATATGAATACGGCAGCGGATACCGGAAAATGTCGCCGCCGCGTCGAGCTCGCCGGTTTTTTCGTAGATCTCCATGTCCTTCCCGGCCAGTTCCCGGCATATATCCATGCAGTCATCCGCGGAGAGCGGAAGGTCTTCCATGTTCTCCAGCTGGCCGTCCTTCCTGTACTTCGGCGGAAGCCCGAAAATCAGATGAACGTCCGAAGCTCCGTCCTGCCTTGCCTTCACGACATATCTCTCTACCCCAGTCATTACGTACTCCTTCCTAATAAAACAAATCAGATATCCTCGTACACCACGCGGATGACCTCGGAGGAGGTTGTCTCCCCGGTCTGCACAAGCCTGAGCGCATTGTCCCGGAGCGAGACAAAATCGCTTCCCGGCCGCTGCAGAAACTCTTCCATCGACTCGCGACCCTTGCCGGAGGCGATCATCCTCCGGATCTGAATCGGAAGCGGGACGATCTCAAACACGGCCGTACGGCCTTTATACCCGGTATCGAAGCATTCCGGGCATCCCTTTCCCCGGTAAAAGACCCTCTCGGGGTCATAGGGAAGTCCCAGCTCCTCCTGCTCCTCCGCGTCCGGGTTATAGGAAACCCGGCAGTTCGGGCAGATCTTGCGGACGAGTCGCTGCGAGATTACGCCCTTCAGGGCGCTGGCCACCAGGTAGGGTTCCACGCCCATGTCCACCAGACGCTCGATGGTCCCCAGGGCGTCGCTGGTATGGATTGTGGAAAGCACCACGTGGCCGGTGATGGCGGAGCGCATCGCGATCTCGGCGGTCTCGCCGTCACGGATCTCGCCGACGGCGATAATATCCGGATCCTGACGAAGGATCGCGCGGAGGCCGCTGGCGAAGGTCATCCCGACCTTTTCGTTGATCTGCACCTGATTAATACCGTCGATATTGTACTCGACCGGATCCTCCAGCGTGATCAGATTGACCTCACGGGTGTTCATATCTCCGATGATGGTATACATCGTCGTCGATTTTCCGCTGCCGGTCGGCCCGACGATCAGGACAACGCCATTTTTAATATGCAGAATCTTCTTATACTTCTTCAAATCCTCCCCGCTCAGGCCGATCGAATCCTTCTTCAGCCGGACGCCGGTTTTGTCAAGCAGACGGCAAACGATCTTTTCGCCGTACACCGTCGGCAGCGTATTGACACGGAGGTCGATGTCATGGTCGCGCACACGCACGTTGAAACGTCCGTCCTGCGGAACCCGGCGCTCGGTGATATCCATGCCGCTCATAACCTTCATACGGGAAATGACCGCCGACTGGAGTTCTCTCGGCACGGTCAGGATATCGCGCAGAAGTCCGTCAATACGCATCCGAACGGAGAATTCACTTTCCCGCGGCTCCATATGAATATCACTGGAGCGCTCGATGACCGCTCTCTCGATGATGGCGTTCACCAGTCGGATGGCCGGAGCCTGGTTCGCGGAATCCTCGCCGACCTGGGTGGCCGCGAAGGGTGCCGCGGCGGCTTCCGTTCCCTCGCCGCTGGCGGCGGCCTCCCGCTTCATCTCCTCGATCGCCTTGGCCGCGCCTTCGTTGCCGTAAAGGACCTGGATGGCGCGTTCCACGGCGCCGGACATCGCCACCATCGGGAC
>CACZBB010000124.1 GCA_902779245.1 uncultured Lachnospiraceae bacterium
TAAAGGACTAGCTGCGCGTCGCTGTTTGGCACGGGCCAGTGACATAAATCAGCCTGTGTATGAACCATACAATAGAAATCTGTGGTCTATATCTGGCCGATTTTTTTTACTGGCCCGCAGCCGGACAGCGAGTGTCCGGCTCGGGTGTGAACAGAGGGGGAACCCTGGCGGGCAGCGGCTTTTTTAAGAAAAACGGACCTCTGCCCGGGCAGTGCGAAAGGAGGTGGTCTTATGGAACCGAGCGGTCATGAACCGGAAAATCCGAATCCTCGATTGTCATTTGTCACGAAAAAGCTTTTGCGCTGCCGAAGGGAGACCTGACCCCGAAGGACTTAGTCCGGGCAGCGCTTCAGGGAAAGCGCGCATTCGCGGCGAAAACGGGACTGTGCGCGGAAAGGAGACTGTCATGGAAATGGAAGAGGAGAAGAAGGTTGAGGAGATGGAGATCCGCGACCTTCTGGAGGCGAAGCGCTACCGTGAGCTTCGCGCCTATCTCGCGGAAATGAACGAGGTGGACATCGCGACCATCATGGATGATATGGAGGATGAGGATTCGCTGAGGCTGTTCCGGATTCTTCCGAAGAGCATGGCCGCCGATGTTTTCTCGAACCTGGAGCTGGATGATCAGCAGTATATCATCAATTCTCTTTCGGACAAGGAAGCGTCCAACATCATCGACAACATGATGTCCGACGACGCGGTCGATCTTTTGGAAGAGATGCCGGCCAATGTTGTCAAGAAGATTCTGGCAAATGCCCGGCCGGACACGCGGGCGGACATTAATCATCTGCTCCGCTACCCGGAGGATTCCGCGGGCTCGATCATGACGGTCGAGTATGTGGACCTCAACGAGACCCTGACGGTTCGGGATGCCATCAAGCGGATCCGGAGAATCGGGCTGGATTCCGAAACGGTTAATATTTGCTATGTTTTGAATAAACAGCGCGTTTTGGTGGGGACAGTCGCGCTCCGGTATCTTCTGATTCATGAGGCCGACGAGGTGATCGGTGATTTCATGAATGAGAATGTCATCAGCATCCGCACGACGACCGACCAGGAGGAAGCCGCGCAGATCTTTAAGAAGTACGATTTTACGGCTATGCCGGTGGTGGACCAGGAGGATCGTCTGGTCGGGATCATCACGATTGACGACGTTGTCGATATTCTCGAAGAGGAGGCGACGGAGGATATCGAGAAGATGGCCGCCATCCTGCCGACGGATAAGTCGTATCTGAAAACGGGCGTTTTCGAGACTTACAAGAGCCGGATGCCCTGGCTGCTTTTGCTCATGATCTCCGCGACCTTTACGGGGATGATTATTACCAATTACGAGAATGCGCTGGCTTCTTATGTAATCCTTACGGCGTATATTCCGATGCTGATGGATACCGGCGGTAATGCCGGCTCGCAGGCTTCGGTTTCGATTATCCGCGGGCTTTCGCTGAAGGAGGTGGAATTCTCGGACATTTTCCGGGCGATCTGGAAGGAAATCCGGGTGGCTTCGCTCTGCGGCGTGACGTTGGCGGTGACGAATTTTGTGAAGCTTTTGCTGCTTGACCGTGTGCCGCTTCCCATCGCGTTTATCGTCTGCGGAACCCTGATCCTGGTGGTGATCTTTGCGAAATTTGTCGGTTGTTCGCTGCCGCTGATCGCGGACCGCATCGGGTTTGACCCGGCGGTTATGGCGAGTCCGTTGATTACGACGATCGTCGACGCGATCTCGCTGACGGTTTATTTTTTGATCGCGACAAATGTGCTGCATATCGCGGTGTGAAGGGGTTGGAATGCCGTTCTGTGGATGATCCGGGATTAACATAGGGGAAGGCGGTCGGGCAGATGCAACTTTTTGTGTGCCGTCGTCCTTTGGACTCCAAGGCACCCAAAAAGTTATCTGCCCGCCGCTATATTTGTCCGGATGTATATGAAGGATCGGGGAACCGGAGATCAGGGGGTTGATTCTGCGGAGAACGGCTGTCCTTGAAGATGTGTGGGATCGGGGAGCCGGAGATCAGGGGGTTGATTCTGCGGAATTTGGCAGTTTTTAGAAGAAATAAAGGATCGGGGAGCCGGTGATCAGGGGTTGATCCTGCGGAGAGCGGCAGTCCTTGAAGAAGTGCGGAATTGGGGAGCTGTAGTTCAGGGGTTGATCCTGCGGAGAACGGCAGTCCTTGAAGATGTGTGGGGTTGGATGGACGTGATTTCGGCTGTGGGAGGATTGGATTATGGATCTGGAAAGAATACTTGCGGCGTGCGACCATACGCTGCTTCTGCAGACTGCGGCCTGGGATGAAATCAAGAGTATCTGCGACGACGCGATCGCTTATCAGACGGCCTCGGTCTGCATCCCGCCCTGTTATGTAAAAAGGGCGAAGGCCTATGTCAGCGACAGGATGAAGGTCTGCACGGTGATCGGGTTCCCGAACGGGAATTCGACGATCGCCGCGAAGGTTTTTGAGACGCGGGACGCGCTTGAAAACGGTGCGGATGAGATCGATATGGTAATCAACCTCGGGATGCTCCGGGGCGGGGATGATGCTTATGTGCTTGAGGAAATCAGGGAGATCAAGGCGGCCTGCGGGGAGCATTTTCTGAAGGTCATCATCGAGACCTGCCTGCTGACGGAGGCGGAGAAGATCCGGATGTGCCGGATCGTCACCGAGGCCGGGGCGGATTTCATCAAAACCTCGACCGGCTTTTCCAAAGCCGGGGCGACCCTTGAAGATGTCCGGCTCTTTGCCAAATACGTTGGCCCGCAGGTGAAGATCAAGGCGGCCGGAGGCATCTCCACGCTGGAGGACGCCGAGGCATTCCTTCGGGCCGGCGCGAGCCGTCTCGGCACCAGCCGGATTGTCCGGCTGGTGAAGCAATCCCGGGGTGATTAACAACGCAAAGCTTGCGTAAGAGGGCTTTTCCGTATGAAAACGCTGATAGAGCTGTATGATGAGCGGCCGATCGAAAATGTCCTGGGGACGGAGGTTTTCCGTCCGGAGGAGACGGTCTTCCTCTGCCCGCCGGAGATCGTCTCCGAGCACGCCCTGAAAGAGACGTATCGCCGGTATTTTGAATATCGAGGGATTCCGGTGAGGGTCACCATTGTCCCGGTCAGCCTCCTTGACGCGGGGAAGGTCGAAAAACGTCTGCGGCAGATCCTTGAGGAATGTCCGGACTGCGCGATCGACATTTCCGGCGGGACGGACGCGGCGCTGTTCGCGGCGGGGGCCGTTGGCGGCGATACGCCGGTCTATACCTACAGCCGGA
The DNA here is from genome assembly GCA_902779245.1 of uncultured Lachnospiraceae bacterium. Lineage (GTDB taxonomy): Bacteria > Bacillota > Clostridia > Lachnospirales > Lachnospiraceae > Chordicoccus. The sequence goes on from CACZBB010000124.1 coordinate 3,259, forward strand.
AACGCAACACCTTCTATGAGATCCGAAACGCGGCATTTGCCCGGAGCCTCCCCTGTAAGGTCCGCCTCGACGCAAGATCCTGTTTCCTGATGGCCGGCGGGACGCTCCTGAAAGGGCGGGAAAACAACGAGGATCTGAAAACAAGGCTCGCGGACATCCCAAAGCTGTTCGGCATCTACAAAAAGAGGCGCCGCGCCTGGCGGCAACAGATCGGCTATATCCAGCGGATATCCTCGTCGGAGCCCGGAAAGCTTTCGGCGTATGGCCGCCGCGCGGAGAAGGTGGAGCGCGGGAGAGTAGAGGCGGACGAGGAATTCCTTCGGGAGCTCGCCGATGCGGGTCTCATCCTTGACCTTGCCTTTGACGGGGAAGAGGTCCGTTTCCGCTTCCCGGACGAGATGGTTCGCTTCTGGCTCCGGGATATCGGTTCGGTCCTTGAACTTGAGGTTTACCGCGCCTGTCACGCGGCCGGGTGCTTTGACGATATCGTTCTCAGCGCGGTCGTGAACTGGGAGGGCGGCAGCAGTCAGAGAGCCGGCGTGACCAACGAAATCGACGTCATGGCGGTCCGGGGGATCCAGCCGCTCTTCATCAGCTGCAAGACCTGTGAGATCAAAACCAGCGCCCTCAACGAGCTCGCGATCCTGCGGGATCGTTTCGGCGGCAAGGGCTCGCGGGCGATGATCGTGACCTCCGCCACGGCCTCCAAAGACCGGTCGCTCATGCGTATGCGCGCTGGTGAGCTGGGCATTGAAGTTGCGGAGTGGAAGGATCTGTCCGAGGGAAGGCTTGAAGAGATGCTGCGGGGCGTATGAAACGGATGCTGATCGTCCGGCAGCCGTACCGGGGGACTTTTAGTAAATACATTATCTATGAATATCAGGGAGAGCTGTTATGGACATCGGAAAGAGAATCGCTGCGAGGAGGAGGGAGCTTGGCATGACACAGGAGGAGCTGGCGGAGAAGATCACGGTCAGCGTACACGCTGTCAGCCGGTGGGAAAATGGCTGGAGCCTTCCGGAACTTGAAAAAGTCCGTAATCTTTCGGAAGCCCTGCAGATGAACGCTTCGGTTTTGATCGGGGAGGATCCCATCCGGTACGAATGGGAGCTCCGGGATCAGCTGTATTCGGAAGAGCATATGTTCACAAGGCTGAAAACATTTGCGGAGTCTCAGGGCCTGAAGGAGACCTACAGCGCGCTCTACTATATGCGGGAGCATCACAGCGGGCAGCTTCGGAAAAAACAGAAGTTCTCCGACGCGCAGATCCCCTATATCGTCCACCCGCTGATGATGGCCTGCCATGCCCTGTCGATGGGCCTTACGGACGATGAGCTGCTGGCGATTCTGCTGCTGCATGATGTCTGTGAAGACTGCGGCATCCTGGCCGACGAGCTTCCATTTTCAGATAATGTCCGTGAGACGGTCGCGCTTTTGACAAAACCCTCCTATACAAAAGAAACGAAGAAGGAAAAAACAGAGCAGTACTACGAAGCCCTGCAGAAGAATCGGTTCGCGTGCGTAGCCAAGGTGATCGACCGCTGCAACAATGTTTCAACGATGGCTCAGAGCTTTTCAGATAAAAAACTGATCGAATATATCGAGGAAACGGAGACCTATGTATTTCCCGTGCTCACGACGATCAAGAAGAACTGGCCGGAGTACAACAATGTCGTTTTTCTGGTAAAATATCAGATGCTGAGCGTTCTGGAGAGCCTGAAGGTCATGCTGATGGAGAAAAATCGAGGATTGTCGTGCAGATGATGGAACAGGCGGAATATTATTTGATTTTGAACCGGATTGTCGGAGAATATGATCCTGGATCGCGTCTTCGGTTACGATCCGACGGAGGACGAGAATTCTCCGTACGCGATGTTCAATACCTCCATCATGGAGGAACTGGAGAAGATCTCTTACGAGGAGGCCATGAAGCGCATCAGGCGCTGACCTTTTTGCGGTTTTTTAGACGCGGATCGATTCTGTTTCCGTATCCGGCACTCTATGAATAGGAAAGGTATATTGGATGAATCCGAGTAAAAAGCTGTTTTCCATCATTCCCGAGAATTTCTTCAGCCCTCTCGCCTCGCCGGGCAAGATGGTGTACTGGGAATGCCTGGAAATCCTTTTTCGGGTATCCAGCAGCCAGCTCGCCTTCGGCGTGGAGAGGGATATCCTGGTCAGCGAGCTGGAAGAATATTTTTCCTCCGCAATGGCCGCGGATATCCGCGACCCCGAATTTCCGGAGTCGGAGGATAACAAAGGCCTTTCCCCGAGGGATAAGGCTAATTTTATGCTCCGGAAGCTGGAGGCCTGCGGCTGGGTCTACACGGATACCGACCACAGCTATGTCCAGAGAACCAGCTTCCGCGACTACGCGATCGCCGTCCTCCGCACCCTGATCGGCATTGAAAATGAAAAGAAGGCGGAGTATCAGGGCTATATTTACGCGATCTACACGATGGCCCGGGCGAGCGGCAACAACGCCCTCGGCCTTCGGCAAATGGCCGAGAACACGGAGGCGCTGATTACGGGCCTTAAGAGCCTGAACGCGAACATCAAGGTCTATATCGACGCGCTGACGCGGAACAGCTCGCTGCAGGAGATCCTGCACGCCCTTCTCGAGGAGTATTACCTTGAGATCACCGACAAAGCCTACCACCGCCTGATGACCGCGGACAACGTCTCCAAGTTCCGCCCGGAGATCCTGGAGCGGCTGGAAGCGCACGCGAAGAGCCGGCGGTATATCGAGACGACGGCGAAGGAATTCGCCGAGCAGGAGTCGATCAGTCTGGAGGAGGCTCGGGAGCGGACGCTCTCGCTTTTGCACTATATCATCGATTCGTTCCGGCAGATGGATGATATCCTGGAGGACATTAATAAGAAAAACAGCCGTTATCAGCGGGCGGCAGTGAACCGCGCAAGGTTCCTTCTGACCAGCGGGGAGGATATCCGCGGGCAGCTTCGGGAAATCCTGAGCTTCCTCGGCGAGAAGATCCAGAAGAAATCGCTGGATTTCGAGGGCGTGTACGCGCTGGAGGAGACCGACCGCCTCATCAGGCTTTTTACCTGGGGGTATCTCGACACGGACTCCCTCTACTCGCCGATCCAGCCGAAGGGAGAATTCATCCCGGAGCGCATCTCCTTCAAGAAACCCGACCGGAAGCGCCGGGAGGAGAAGCGGAAGGAGATGGAGGAGAAGCTTTCCAGGGTTCTGACGCCGGACAAGATCACCGATTACGTATCCGCGTGCCTTGCGGGCCGCAGACGCATCCTTGCCTCGGAGCTTTTTTGTGAGCAGGCCGGCCTGCCTAAGACAGAAATTCTGATAAATGCAGGCCCGGCCGGGAGTGTTTCCGCCGAAGCGGATCAGGACGCAAACAAGACAAACGCAGGCCCGGCCAGGAGTGTTTCCGCCGAAGCGGATCAGGACGCGGACGGAACAAATGCAGGCATAGCCGGGGAGTTCTCCGGCGAAACGCCTCTGAGCGAGCGCGCGGCAGAGGCCGGGGCCGCCGGAGATTCTTCGGGAATGTCGGTCATCGAGACGACATTTTCAATTTCAGAACCGACAAAAGCCCGGGAAAAGGCGGTGGAAGCATTTGTCAGAATCATTTACATCCGGCTGTACGGGCAGCGGAAAACCATGCCCTACCAGATTACGACCGGAGAAAAAGTGGAGATACAGGGCTTCCGATTCAGGGATTTTGAGATTTCGTGGAATCCATAACCGACGGAAAAAACGTCCTTCTTAAGCGAAGCGATGAATCCGGCAAAAGAGTATTCTGGCAATCAGGGCAGCGAGTGAATCTGTTTTGAGGTGAGTGATGGAATTGTTTGAAGGGATGCTGCAGAAGGATCGCGACGAGTTTCGCCGGGTGTGCAACCGCCTGATGAGCAGCTGCTTTCTGATCAGGCAAAATGATCAGACCAAGGGCGATTATTACTTCGTGCTGCGCCACCGGGAGGTTTTCGAGCACTACCTGGGGATCCTGGGCTATACGCTTGAGATCAACGAACAGCCGGGGGTCATCCAGCTCGTCAACCGCGAAAATATCAATCACGTGCATTTGAAGCTGCAGGAATCCATCATCCTGCTGCTTTTGCGCATTCTCTATGACGAGAAAAAGCGGGAGCTCTCCCTCTCGGACGTGGTGGTGAACGTGGGGGATATCCAGGAAAAGTACCTCTCCCTGAAGATCCGGGAGAAACAGATCGACCGGACAACCATGAACAACGCCCTCAGGCTTTTCAAACGGTTTAACCTGGTCGAGACGCTGGACCGGGATCTTACGCAGGAGGACGCCCGCATCCTCATCTACGACTCCATCATCATGGCGGTCCGGGCGGACGACATCCGCGCGGTCTCGGAGCTGATCGCCCGCTACCGGAAGGAGAGGGGCGAGGAGACTGTGGAGGCGGACGACGACCTCTCGCCCCTTCCGGGTTAAAAACGTGTCCTTCAGAACGAAGTGATCCGTGACAGAAATAACTTGTCGCGCTTATCGTGTGGCTCAGGATAAGAGGAGCTTTTCATCTCGGTTCATCGCAGCATTGAAAAATTAAAATATATTATCGCTTCCCGGAATTTCATCTCCCTTCGGGCGAGGATACTTTCAGAGTAAGGACGGTGGCTATGAAAAAATTGCGCAAGATTCGACTGATCAACTGGCACCGGTTTGAGAACGAGACCCTGGACATAGGGGACTCGGTGCTTTTTTCCGGGGAAAATGGCGCCGGAAAATCCACCATCCTCGACGCGGTGCAATTTGTCGTGACCTGCTCGAAAGCGCATTTCAACAAAGCGGCGCAGGACAAGGGAAAGCGGACGCTGGGCACCTACATTCGCTGCAAGACCGGCACGGAAAACCGCCCCTACGAGCGGACCGGCGAGATCTCCGCACACATTTGTCTGGAATTTTTTGACGAGGCGAAGCATTTCCGTGTTCCGCAGCACGAACCGGCAGATCCGCAGCATCGTGCCGACCGTGCGGGAGGCGCAGAAGCTTATACTTTCCCGTTTCGGGCGGATCGACAGCAAGTTCTTCGCGCTAATCCCCAAAGCCCTGGCCTTCAAGCCGATCAATGACATCAAGGATTTTGTGTATTCCTACGTCCTGGATGAGAAGGAGGTCAATATCGACATCCTTCGGGAAAATGTCCGAAGCTATCAGGATCTACTCCGGATGCTGGAGGATGTGCGTGCGCGCATTCGCAAGCTCGAAGCCATTACCGAAAAGGAACAGAATGTTGAGGCGCTGATCCGCCGTGACCGGACGCAGGAATATTTCATCGTCCGCGCCGACCGGGACATTACCCGGGAAGCTATTGAAGCCTTCTCAAAGCAGGTTATGGAGACCAGGGCGCGGACAGCCTCCCTTCAGAAAACACAGGAAAAGCTCCTTGACGCGATCCGCGATAAGGAGGAGCTTCTTAGGAATCTTGATCTGGAGCTAAACAGCGACAGTGGCTATCAGGCGTTCCGTGACCTCGAAAAGCAGGAGGAGCATCTGAAGGAGCTTCTTTCCCGCGACAAGGCGGAGGTTTCCCTGCTCCGGAAAAATGTCCGGCAGGCTCTTGCGGAGACGGAGGAGCTTCTGCGGATCCCGGAGAGCTTTTTGCGGGCGCTTGCGATGCCGGACGCGTATCTGTCCGGGAAGGTTCCTCTCGTGACCCCGGCCTCCGGGAAAGCCGCGTCCGGCCGTCCGGACGCCGGAATGCCCTCTTCGGAAGGCCGCGGCACCGGTAAGGACGAAGCGCGGCGGGCGGATGCTGAGGGAGCGCCGGAGTCCGGGAAAGAGCCCGTAAGCGCCCCGCTGCGTAAGTACCGGGAGTCTCTTTCCGGCATCTGGGAAGCAGAGGACACCTTTGATCTCAGCCGGAATCTGTCGGATGTCCTTACTTATAAAAAAATGCTGCATGCGCAGGTGGTGGATGTCCTGGCCGGACTTCAGCTCCGCGAGAAGGAGCTGGAGGATCGCCGCGCGGAGACGGAAGCCCAGGTGCGGGAGCTTTCCCAAAAACGTCTGCGCTACCCGGAAAACGTGCAGCTCCTCTGGGACGAGATCAGGTCCGAATTTGCCGGAATCGGGCGGAAGGGCGAGGTGCGAATCCTCTGCGAGCTTCTGGAGATTACGGACGCGTCCTGGCAGAACGCGGTCGAAGGATACCTGAATACCCAGAGATTTCATTTGCTGGTGGATCCGGAGGATTTTGATCTTGCCCTCTCCGTGTACGAGCGGCTGCGGCAGCAAAAGCGCGTCTACGGCGCCGGCCTCGTGAATACCGCGAGGATGGAGGGCTATGAGGAGACGCCGGCGGGATCCCTCGCGGAGGTTGTGAAATCCAGAAATGTGTATGCCCGGCGGTACGTGAATATGCTTCTTGGGAAAGTGCAGCGGTGCGACTCGGCCCAGGAGCTGAAGAAATATCCCACATCGATTACGCGTGAATGCATGCGCTACCAGAACCGCGTGGTCAGCGCCATCCACCCGTCGATCTTCCAGAAGCCGTACATCGGCGCGGAGGCTTATAAGATCCAGCTGGCCCTGAAGGAAAAGGAGCTGAGCGGGCTGAAGGAGTCCCTGCGGCATCTGCGCTCGGACAAGGAGAGGCTCTCCTCGCTTCGTCCGCTTCTCGACACGGAGGCCGATGTCTCTGTCAAATACGGTCTTCCGGCGCTTGACAGTCAGCGGAAGCACGCGGAGGAACTGGAGACCTGCCGCGCCAACATGCGCGAGCTCGAGGTGAGCAGGAATTTGCTGCAAAAGCGCCTTCGCCTTGAAGAGATGAAGCGCGAGAAGCGGCAAATGGATGATCAGAATACGGATCTGATCCGGCAGATGGGCAGCTGCGAGCAGCGGGCGCTGGATCTGGAGGAGCGCATTGCGGCTGAGGAGCGGAATCTGCGGGAGCGGGAGGCGGCCGTCGCCCGGGTCTATGAAGGACTTGGCGAGGACGGGCCTTCCTGTGAGCGGGATTATCTGAAGAAACGGCGGGAAGCGCAGGGCACGGAGACGGCGGTTTTTAAGGCCAATTATGAGAGAAACCGGAAAGCAAACCAGAATCTGCGCCAGAAGGCGGAGGAGGAGATGGTGCGGCTCATGCGCGCGTATAAAGCGGAGCATGATTTCGGCGCGCCCGAAAACCTGGCCGGCTACCCGGAGTTTCTCGCGGAATATACGAAGCTGAAAAATTCTCAGCTTCTGGAATATGAAGACAAGGTTTATCGCGCCCGGAACGCGGCCGAGGTGGAATTCCGCGAGCAGTTTCTCTCGAGGCTTCAGGAGAACATCCGGCAGGCACAAGGCGAGTTCAAGGAGCTTAACAGATCCCTGCAGGAGATTCACTTTGCCCGGGAGCAATACGAATTCCAGTATTCTGCCCGAAAGGAACATAAGAAATACTACAGCATGATCATGGACGACTTTAATCTGATGGAGGGAAGCTCCCTCTTCAGCGGCGCGTTCAACGAGACACATCGGGAGGTCATTGAGGAGCTCTTCGAGAAGCTGACGCTGGACAACGAATCAAGCGCGAAGACGCTGGAGGAGTACACGGATTACCGGACATATATGGATTATGACATCAAGATCACCTCGGACGACGGCTCCTATATGTACTATTCCAAGGTCAGCCGGGAGAAGAGCGGCGGTGAGACGCAGACGCCCTTCTATATCACTATCGCGGCCTCCTTCATGCAGCTGTACAAGGGCGCGATCGGCGGGGATTCCGTCGGGCTTGTCCTGATGGATGAGGCCTTCAACAATATGGACGATGCCCGCATGGACGGCGTGCTTTCCTTCATCACCGGCGCGAACCTCCAGCTGATCGTCTCCTGCCCGCCGGAAAAGATCCAGTACATCGCTCCCTCCCTCGACCAGGTCCTCCTCGTCTTAAAGGACGGCGAAACCAGCTACGTGGAAGATTTCACGAAGAGCCGGAAGGATTGAACCTGCGAGAATCCACATTCAATCCTTCCTGGAGAGGATGAATGAAAAAACGTTTCTGGTCACACGGTGACCAGAAACGAAGGCGTTTTGCAATGAAATCGCCCTGCGGGCGATGGCAAAACGCAGGTCAGCGACAAACTATAATTTTTGCGTTTCTTTGGATTGCAAATTATTTGATTCAGAAAAGGAAAAACATTTTGAAAAGATACGATGACCTGATCTTAGGAAAGCTTCTGGAAAAATATGAGCGGAGCTCGCTTTCGCGCGGCGTGAACCAGCGCAAGGTCTCGATCGCTTACAAAATCACGGAAAAGGAGCTTCCGGAGTACTTCGACGTGAGCCGTCTGGACTACGAGTATGTCCACAGCCAGCTGGCGGTTCTGGAGCAGGCCGGGCTCATCTCCCTGAAGTGGCAAAAAGGCCGCGAGGGAAAGATTCTCGACCGCTGTCTCCTCGTCACCGAGAAGGTACCCGAGGCCTACCGGCGTCTGAGCCGCCCCAGCCGTCAGCAAAAAGAAGAACGTCTTCTGCAAATGCTCGAAGCCTATGCGTTAAGGCTCCCTGTCTTTGTACGATGGGTCCGCGAGCGGCTTTCGGCAAATGCTTCCATTAAGCTTTATCTTGACCTTGAGGATCCCATACAGGCGGAGCGCATCTGCCATCTCGCGGCAGCTATCCGGGAAAACCGGACGCGGCAGTTTTTAAGACAGTTCTCCGTGGCGGTCTTCAGCGACTCCAAGGCGGCAGAGCGGGAGATTGTCAACGCGGCCCGGATCCTCGCGGACTTCGAGAGTGAAGGACGGCTGCGGGGGCTGGAGACTCAGGAAATTCTGGAGGAATATCTCATCTTCAAAAATCCTTCGTGGATCTACATGAAGGGCGGACCCTTTGCCCGGGAGTATCCCGGCGGCATCGGCGTCACGGAGGAAGACGCGCTGCGGCTCTCCTGGGATGAAAAACATAAGATCACCGCGATCCTGACCATCGAAAACCTGACCACCTTCCATCAGTGGGAGAGCGGAGCGCTTTCGATGAAAACGAATGACCGGGAAGAGCTTGTCATTTATCTGGCCGGCTATGCCAACCGCGGCAAACGCGAGTTTCTTCGAAAGCTTCATGCCGCTTATCCCGACGCGCGTTTCTTCCATTACGGCGACATCGACTGCGGCGGCTTCCGCATCTGGAAGACGCTCGCGCAGGGCACCGGCCTTCCCATCGAGCCCTTCCGCATGGATCTTCCAACGTATCTTAAAAACCTGCGATCCGGCCGCCCCCTCACCGACCTCGACCGAAAAACCCTTCAGGAAATGCTTTCCGACCCATTTTTTGAAAACCAGCGGGAGCTCTTCCGGGAAATGCTCGCGCGGGGCGTAAAACTGGAGCAGGAATCGCTGTGAGAAGGCGCCATGATCAAAAAGGAGCTTCCGCGTTCATTAGCGGCAGCTCCTTTTTACGGCGCCGCGCGGGGGAATCCGCGGGCCTTCGGCAGCGCGCGGCTCGCGAAACAGGGCAGAGATCCGGCGTTCGCCTCCCTCTGCCCTGTTTCATACATTTTTTTCGGCGTTCGCTTTCCTCTGCCCTGCTTTATATGTTTATTTCGGCAGCTCGATCTTCGGCAGATAGCGCGTAAGCCGCTCCGAAACCTTGTAAGGAATATTTTCTCCCTTCAGCACCTCGCAGAACAGATCCAAGGGCTTGCGGTTTTTATCAAACAGCTGGAAGGTAATGAAGAATTTATCGCCGACCGTGTTTACCTCCAGCATGAGATCGCCGTCCGTGATGGTGTACAGTCCAAGAATATGCTGATCCATCTCGCCCCAATCGGTCTTACCGACATAGCTGATGGTGTAATTGTCGCGCGGATCGCTCCGGAAACTGCTGTTCTTTAACGCAAAGCTTTTTTTGGATTTCAGATCCGGCTGCGCGTCAATGCCTCTGTGGTTATTTTCGATCTTGACAAAACGTTCGCAGCCCAGCTCCGGCTGATTCTGCTGTATGATCGCGCCCCTCGCGCGCCTGTTGAGCTTCTCGATGGGTTCGTCCTTCATGGCCCATTCGTAGCGGATATGAATAAAACGAACCAGGTCGCGGTACGAATCTTCCGCGCCGATGTCCTTGCGGTAATCCGCCGCGATCCTTGCGGATAAATGCGTGCCCTTCTTTTCCTTGAACAGGCGGGCATCCACCTTGAGCATCATGGCCGCCAGAACGGTATTCGGGCTGCCGTCGATCTTTGTCGCGTAGCTCATAAACTCTTTCGCGGGAATCTCGATCTGATAATAGTAATTATCCTTCACAAACGGATTCAGGAGGTACGCGAGGGATCTGCCGATCGCCAGATTGGAATCTCCGCCGTTATACCGAATGAGCGGCTCGTCCTTTGGCAGCTGCTCCGCGTCGGGATAGGCCAGCTCGCCCTCGGAAACCGGAGTGCCGGGAAGCTTAAGATCCTTTGGCGGCGTAAGCTTTCCGTATTTTTTCAGCATATACTGATACAGCGTTGTCTTAAGCCAGAACAGTCCGCCGGTCGCGCCGCAGATCGAATGGGAAAAGTTGAACCAGATACAGTCATCCCGGTATGTGATCGCAAACAGATGTCCGTTGACCGCCGCGCTGCCGAGCACCAGCCGTTCATCCTTATCCGGAAGCACGGCGATAGGCCGGTCGTTATGCGTTAAAGTATAGTTCTGACCCTCGTCCAGGCCGACCTGAACGCTGAAATACGGAAATCTGCCAATCGCTTCCTGCGCGGCCTCGCTCAGCATCGACGCGTCGATGTTGGCATCCAGCTGTACCTTAAACCGAACTGTGAACGGCAGCTTTTCCATATACTCATATAACAGATAAATATCGGGATTCTTACTCATGATCATGATCCTCTTTCTTCCGGGAAATGTCGCGAAAGCAGCCTGAAGCCTGCGCAAGAAAACAACAGCATTATTCTACCATACACTTTTTTTTATTACAATGATGTTAATAAAAAAAAGCGTTACTGTGAACCGTAACCTGGTTACAAGTCACTCCCGTGCCAAACACTCGCCCTAAAGGACTAGCTGCGCGTCGCTGTTTGGCACGGGGCAGTGACATAGATCAGCCTGTGTATGAACCATAAAATTATAGCTTGTCGTTGACCTGCGTTTCTGGTCACCTTGTGACCAGAAACGTATCCTGATTTTTTTGCAGGCAAAATTTTCAAGTGTTTTGACACCGGGAGGCTCTTTGCTGTATACTGTAAGAAAAAGATACGTCGGCATCCCTTTGGGATTCACGCCAGGCGCGTAAGAAAGTTTGCCGGTTGCTGCTTCACGCCCGGGCCGGACGCTCGCCTTCCAGCCCGGGTATGAACAGTAATCGCCCGCCTTCGTCGATCCGATTCGCCCTTACGGGCGATGGCCTTTTCAGATTTAAACAATTTAACAGGAGGTAACTATGGCTGCGATACACCCGGTTCCCGGCAAGGATGGCAACAAGTACATCCCCTTCGAGGAGCGCACAGGCGAAAGCTCTGTCGTGTTCTTCACCCGCGATCTGTCCGCGGAAGGGCTGAAGAAGATTTATGACAAGGTGGCTTCCGTACTCTGCGGCAAGGTGGCCGTGAAGCTCCACACCGGCGAGGCGGAGGGTCCGAACATCATCCCGCGCCCCTGGGTGAAGGAACTCCTCGCTTCCCGGCTGCCCGAAGCGACCATCATCGAGACAAATACGTACTATGAGGGCACCCGCTATACGACGGAAGCCCACCGGAAGACCCTGGAGGTCAACGGCTGGACCTTCTGTCCCGTGGACATCACGGACGAGCACGGCGTGACGACGCTGCCGGTCACGAACGGCAAATGGTTCAAGGAGATGCATGTGGGCGAGAGCATGACCAACTATGACTCCATGCTCGTGCTCACGCATTTTAAGGGACATACCATGGGCGGCTTCGGCGGCAGCAACAAGAACATCGGGATCGGCTGCGCGGACGGCCGCATCGGCAAGGGCGAGATCCACAGCGCCGCGGGCTCCGACAATATGTGGAGCATTGCCGAGGAGGAGCTGATGGAGCGGATCAGCGAGAGCACAAAGGCCACGATCGATTTCTTTGCCCCGCACGTCTGCTACATCAACACCATGCGCAACATGTCGGTGGACTGTGACTGTGCCGGCCCCGAAGCGGAGCCCGTGGTCACGCCGGATGTCGGCATCCTCGCGTCCCTCGACATTCTCGCCGTGGACAACGCCTGCGTGGACCTCATTTACAGCCTTCCGGACGGCGGCGGAAAGGCCCTGATCGACCGCGTCGAAACCCGCCACGGCCTTCGCCAGCTCAGCTACATGAAGGAGCTCGGCATGGGCAATGACCGCTACACCCTGATCGACATCGACAACGGCGACAAAGCCATCACGGCGGCCGAGGCCGTCAAAGACATCGCCCCCGAATGGAAGCCCGACCGCTTCAACGTCTTCTGGGGCCGGAACAAACAAGCTTGATCGAAGAGGCGGTTCATCTGTCAGCTTTCAAAAGCGGCAGATGAACCGCCTTTTTTGATGCGGCTTTCCTGTCGTTCGCGGAGTACCGAGAACGATGTATTTTCGAAGAGCGGAAGTTTACAGAAAAATTCCACTTTTTGTGTACGTGACAGCACACCTCACATCCTTTATACTATCAGAAAAGGGTGAATTCTAAATCGAGTTCCGGTTCCGCGAACGCATTGAAGAGCGGCTGGGCACGGATGCTGTCCGGAAAGGCTTAACAATTGATTGCAGGGGGTGGGGTTATGGAAGACAAAGTGAGTGGCACGCGTATGCAAAAAACGACATTCCATACTTCGAGGCCTGAAAATTTCCATTTTTTGTGTGCTTTCCGCGCGACGAAAGAAGGAGTATTATATTTTCAAAGGGAACCGTGAAGCTTGCGTAAGGAGGTGTTCGTCATGAGGTGACGGAATCGGAAGAGGGAGATCGTTTTCCGAGTTTGGAAAAGGGTGTTAACACGACACGGTATTAACGATTCATGAAGGACAGGAAGAGATATGTGCCGCTGGACGAAGGCGGCGGAATGGAGACTGAAATGAAAAAAAGCAGAATTTTTATGGTGTTGCTTGTTGTTATGCTTGTATTTGTCAGCACGATGCCGGTTCATGCCGCGACGAAGGTAACTGTGCCCAAAAAGATAACGCTAAACAAAACGAGCGTGAAGCTGAATGTCGGAAAAACCGTGAAGCTGACGGTTTCCTATACGCCGTCCGGCGCGGCGAAAGGACAGACTGTCCGGTGGAGTACCGGAGATAAAAAAGTTGCGGCAGTGAGCGGCGGCAAGGTGACGGCCAAGGCTCCCGGAACGACAACGATCACCGCGAAGGTCGGAACGAAAACGGCAAAATGCAAGGTGACGGTGAAGGCTCCCCTGCAGGCGATTTCCCTTAACAAATCAAAGCTCACCCTGACTGTCGGGAAATCTCAAAAGCTTTCCGTTTCTTACCAGCCGGCGAATACGACCTCCGATAAGACGGTTACATGGTCAAGCAGCAAGCCGAAGGTTGCTTCGGTCAGCGGGGGGAAGGTGAGCGCGAAAAAAGCGGGAACAGCCGTGATCACGGCTGTGGTCGGCTCAAAAACCGCCAAATGCACGGTGACCGTGAAAAAGGCGGCGTCTTCTGCGGATACGAAGGATTATCCGGATGTCTCTCAGGCATATTCGCTGTTAAATATCTTCCGTACCACAAAAAGCAATCAGTGGTACTGGAATGAGAGCAATACGGCGAAGGTTCGGGTTGACGGCTTGAAAAGTCTTGCCAAGGATGCTGCTCTTGAAAAGACAGCAATGCTTCGCGCAAAGGAACAGTGGATCATGTTTTATGAGAGGAATACTGCTACACATACCCGGCCGGATGGCAGCAGCTGCTTTACGGCGTACCCGGCGAACTGCGGATGGATGGGTGAAAACCTTGCCTGGAAGCAGACGAGCTGCGAGCAGGCGATTAACAGCTGGGCGGAAACCAATGAAGATTATTCCGGGCAGGGACACCGTAGGAACATGCTGAACGGGAACTTTACGAAGGTAGGCATTGCCTGCTATGCGAAGGACGGAAAGACCTGCTGGGCTATGTGCCTGGGATCTGACTGACGGTAAGTGAGACAATGAAATTCGGCCATCGCCCGAAGGGCGATGGCCGAATTTCTTCGCTAATCTTCACGGTTTGAACAGTTACTGCAATTGGCGGTGCCTGTCGGCCAGCGATGCGGTGTCCGTCGACCAGACACCGCATCGCTGGCCGACGTAGGTCGCCATTTGCACAGTTGCGTTTTGTTATGTTATGTCGCGTTACAAGTCACTCCCGTGCCAAACACTCGCTGTTTGGCACGGGCCAGTGACATAAATCAGCCTGTGTATGAACCATAAAATTATAGTTTGTCGCTG
>CACZBB010000125.1 GCA_902779245.1 uncultured Lachnospiraceae bacterium
GCTTCGGAAGGCGTCACTGGATAATATTACCTCAGAGCATGGAATCCATCTGCGTTTAAGTCGCTCTATTCAAGTGGAAGGCGCTTTCGGATTACTCAAAAACGACTTTGGGTTCCGCCGTTTTCTCACCCGGGGAAGGAAGAACGTCCGAACGGAGTTATTCTTTCTGGCACTGGCTTTTGACCTGAAAAAGCTCTGGATGAAACGGGACAGAGGACGATTGCGAACGCATTTGTCCGAGATTTCGGCGGCGTAGGAGAAAAATGAATCACTTTTCCACATTTGGCGCTGATCTGATGGTCAGGGCTGGTGTTGTTATGCAAAAACCGAGAGATTTGCGGTGAGTTTTCCACAATCTCTCGGTTTTCCATGCCTCTTAAGAATAAATGAAGCTTTGTCATTATTTATTCCTATAAATACAATGATGACAGGTTCCGAAAAACAAAATATAATTTATATAATCATATTTTGTTTTTCGAATTACGGCATACGCTGAAGTGAATACTCTCCTGTGCTCTGTCCGGGATTATTTCGACGGAGAGAATAGACATTCGTGTGTGAATCACGAACGGTACCGCCGCTGTAATCGTCCGTATAATCTGCTCGATGACGAAAGTCTGTCATTGGCGGCAGCCGGGAAGGCAGAGGGATCTCCCATTATTATGGACAGGACGCAAGTCAGAAGGCCTGCCGGAGAGCGATGACAGACAGAACATCGGGATCGTTGTTTCTGTCCTTATGCTGCATGGATCCGGCTGCGGCATTGTAAGCACCGCCGTTTTTTCTGTTTTACGGGAGGCAAATAACTGTAGCAGCCATCGGCCTCGTGCAATCTTTCGTTATCGGCTCCATCGGCCGTTGGTTCATCTTCTCTCGGGATGCGGGTGAGATCATACCGATCGTGCCGAGGGTCTCGCGGCTCGTGTACAGTTCTGTGTCTTTATGCCATTGCGGAGCGCTCCTCGGGAATCTGCGCAGCGGACCGTATATGAACAGCATACCGTCCGCTGATCGGACAACAGATAAATCTAAAAGGAGGAATCACTTATGAGCGGAAAGCCTAACAAGTATGCCGGCACAAAGACGGAGAAGAACCTGGAGGCGGCCTTTGCCGGCGAATCTCAGGCCCGAAACAAGTACACCTATTTCGCACAGATCGCGGAAAAAGAGGGTATGGAGCAGATCGCCGAGCTGTTCCTGAAGTCCGCCGAAAACGAAAAGGTCCACGCCAAAATGTGGCTCCGGGAGCTGGGCGGCATCAACGGGACATTGGAAAACCTCTCCGACGCCGCCGACGGTGAAAACCACGAGTGGACCGATATGTACGAGACCTTTGCCAAAGAGGCGGAAGAAGAGGGGTTCACCCAGCTGGCCGCCAAATTCCGGGGCATCGCCATGGTGGAGAAGCGCCATGAGGAACGCTACCGCGCTCTGATGGAAAACATCAGGAACGACGAGGTCTTTCAGAAGAGCGAGATCAAAATGTGGGAATGCCGTTACTGCGGCCACATCCACATCGGCAAAAAGGCGCCGAAAATCTGCCCCATGTGCGGCGCGGCACAGGCGTCCTTTGAGATCAACAAGGTCAATTACTGATCTCCCTGACCGGCAGCGGCGCTCATGGCGGCGCGGCACTGATTCCCGGATGACCTGCGCGGCCCCGTCCCCCTGCGCCGCGGCAGGGGGCTCTTTTCCCGCGGCTGCCCGCCCGGTCTGACGGAACAGTCATGCTGTTGTATTATGATAAACAGCACCGTGAGTGACTATTGTTTGCCTTCCGTATGTTCTCTCGCGCGGAAGGCAGTAATAAGGATTGATTCAAATGCATTTTCAGGGGATCCTGCTGGGGCTTGCTTCTTTTCTGAGCATCGGTGTTTTCCACCCCATCGTCATTAAATGCGAGTACCGCTTTTCTTACAGGATATGGCCGGTGTTTCTCTCGGCGGGGCTGATCCTTCTGGGGATCTCCGCTTTTGTGCGGAATGTGATTCCGTCCGCGGTCCTCGGGGTAGTCGGTTTTTCCTGCCTGTGGAGCATCATTGAGCTTTTCCATCAGCATAAACGCGTGGAAAAGGGCTGGTTTCCGGCCAATCCCAAGCACCACCCGGCGAAGACAGATACAGACAAGCCCTGAATCAGAGCGCATCAGAGGGCGCCCGAACAAAAAGAGAGCCTCGGTACGACTTGCACAGCATGTCATACCGAGGCTCTCTTTATCTGCCGGAAAAGGCTCTGTGCCGGAGCGGGTCGGGCCCGCGCATCCGGGATATGGCGGAAGATCCTTCTCCGTATTCTGCTTATTGCCTCTTCCGCGTGTTTTTCAGCCGTTGGCGCTCGATCCGCCGAACATGGCGCTCAGAACCGATTCCAGCACCGTGGCGACGACCGCGCCGATAATAATATTGCCGGTTTTATTCCAGATTATAAGCCCGATAACCACGGGGATCCCTCTTACGATTAAGCCCATTTTCCGCACCTCACTGTATTTATTTTTGTTTGTTTGGGTCTTTGTGATTCAAGGATAACGGATCCCGGCGCGCCGTTGGTCTGCTCCGTGCATAATTTGCGGTTATTTGTTCGTTCATTTTTCTAAACTTCCGCCGCAAAAGCTGTCCGGGAAGCGCTCTGCGGATATCGCGCAGACGTCCTGCCGCTTATGCTTCCGGCTGCGCCGTAAGCGTGACTTCGCCGGGCACGGCGATGCCGATGCCGCTTTTGTCTTTGAACAGTTCCAGGACGATCTCGCCGGACTCTTCGGGGATCTCAAAAACCGCCGTCAGATCCAGTCCGGTGAAGCTGACGATATTCTTTACATGCCGGGTAGTGCCTGTGAATTCTCGGTCTTTGATGTTTTTTGTCATGTCCCTCCCGTTCAGGCGCGGTCCCACGTCCAGCGCGGCAAGGCTCTTGTCGCAGGAGATCCGAATACTGACATCCCCGGGAAGCTCCCGCTCATCGATCCCGACCGCTTTTTCCTCTTTCCTCATGCGGCTGTATCGTGCCGCGAATTCGGCGTCCGCCTTCTCCTCGGCCGCTTTCCGGCTGCGCGCCGAGACGATGTCCCAAATGAGGAACAGGAAGCCCACGACTACCAGAGCTCCACTGCTGTTGGTACCGCGCAGCACATACCTGCCGCTGAGCCCGCCGAGGATAAGAAATATGCTGAACAGGATCGACAGGACATTGCTGCCGCTGCCGGATTTCGGCCGGGGCAGGAACCCGGATTTTGACATGACGGTCGCGCGGCCGTTTTCCGCTCCGGCGGCTGTGATTGCTTTGCTGACCATGATTATATCCTCCTTTTTTTAATTCCATGCGTAAAGAAAACCTTTGGAACACCAGCCGGTATCGCTCAGTCCGTCGGGCTGTACGATGCCCACGCTGCCGAGAGATGTGCCGAGTTCGTCGGTGAGCTGAGTGAGAGGCTCCGCCTTTCTTCGTGATATGTCCTCATTCAGAACGATCCGCGGCTCGATCTCCCGCCGCAGCAGGTCCCTGTCACCCCGAATGGCGACCACGGTGACGTATTCCAGGCCCAGCAGGGTCTGCGGCGTGTCTCCCTGAAGGATCGTCATTCCCCTGAGCAGCCGGGCGGGGACCGCTTTCCCCACCAGGAACCCCGTCTGAAAATCATAGGGTCCCGGCAGCTCATTGAGCTTTTCAATACTGAATCTGATCAACAGAACGCCGTTCATTTCCGCACCTCCTCGACCGGTCGGGCATCCCCCCGGCTCCGTTTGCATATTAAAAATAACGCGCCGGGCAGTCCTTTTGGTCTGCCCGGCGCATACATTTTCTGTTTTTCTTATTCCGGCGCGCTCCGTGCCTCATCTCGGGATCCCGGTCCAGGGGAACATTTCTCTGTCCGATCCGTCGATGCGCATGCGATACAGCGCGCTGTCTCCCGTCATCCGGAAGAATATCCACCTTCCTGCCAGATTGAAGTCCGAGACCGGTGAGGTGCTGATCGTGTAGCGCGTTTTCCCGTCCGGCGTCATCCACTCAAGATATCCCGACGAGTCCGAAATATAGAACACGCCGTTCTCTTCCGCAATAAATCTGCGGATCGGCTGATTGGTCAGGACATCTACTTCTCCGCCCGATGAATCCATGCTTATCAGGACATCCGCGGCGCCTCCGTCGTCTGTGCCCGTCGTCAGGCAGTACACCCTGTCGCCGCACAGGTCAATATCCCTGCAGGCTCTGCTCAGGAGCCGCGTGGTGCTGCCGCCGTCATAATCGCAGCGGAACAGATGCCCTCCCTTTTCGGGATCCGCGTAAAGCAGCGTCCCGTCCGCCGCGTTCAGATATTCAAAGGCGCTTTCGGAGTTCAGCTGCCTTGTTTCCAGGGACACAGCGTCTATGCCGTACAGATATCCCGTGCTTTTATCGTCGTCGAGAAAGATCGTACCGCCGTATATGCAGTATCGGCCGCCGAGTCTGTCGCTCACGGTCTCCTCCCGTCCGGTGCCGGGGTCCAGCCTGACGAGGGCATCCTCCGTCAGATAAAACAGGCGGCCCTGCCAGTAGTTCAGTGACGAAAGCTGTTTATGTTCGGAAAGGAAGACCGTTTCCCCGCTGTAGGGATCCATCCGGTAAACACACCCGCCGCAGGCAAAATAGATCGATCCGTCGCCCATGACCGCGTACGCGCCTTCCCCGGAATTCAGATTCCCGTAGAGGTTCCCATACGCCTCCGGAACGGTGATGTCCTCGATCCCGATCCCCGGAGCGTCTTTTACCGCGGTTTCATACCCGGTCCTGTATCCGTTCCGATAACCGCTCGTTTCTCCCTCGGCTTCGCCGATCGTCCTCCCGCTCAGGTACATGTATACGCAAGCCGCGCATATAAGGCACAGCGCCGCGCTCAGCGCCAGCCGCCGCATTCGCTTCCGGGGAAAAGTCAGTTCCCTGTTCAGCGCCGACCGCACGTCCAGCAGGGTTTGGAACCGGCGCCGCGAATCCAGCGCCGTACACCGGTTGATTATGGATCTCAGCGTCCGGTTTTTGACGCCGGCATCCATCATCGTCTTTTTCTCCTGACCTGTCACGAGAAAAAGGAGCAGTATCCCCAGCCCGTAAATCACGATGCTCTCTTTGGATGTGGCGCCCTTCACATATTCCGGGGGAAGATAGGCCTCCTTTGCGGATTCGGGGACCGTATCTCCCGAAAAGGATATCGTTCCGTCCGGAGACAGAAGGATCGTATCCGGATGAAACGCCGTCAGGTCGGCTTCGGTTATTCCGCTTTCGTCCAGCATCCGGCTGCACAGAGCTCTTGCGAGGTCCATGGCCTTTCGTTCGTCCATAGGACCGTTTGCCGCAATGTTCTCCGTAAGGGACATATACTGTTTTTCGGTGGAACCAAGATCTGTTTCCCGCATATTCTCCGGCCTCTTTCAGATCCTGTGGTCGTCCGCTCCGTCCCGGCGGACGCACCACAAATTGCCGTCATCGTCCCGATTGTGATAGAAGACCCAGTCTCCCGCCAGGTTGAAATCCTCGGCCCTGTTGCGCGTGACTCTGGTTCGTATCGTTCCTTCCGGATCGCACAGCCAGATCAGAGAGTCTTCCCCGTCAAGCAGGACGATGCCCCTGCTCTCATAGGCGCACTGGACCGGACTGAGCCCTTTCACGCGCTCCGTCACCTCGTCCGGCGTGTCTTTTACGGCGTAGTCTTCCACAAAGGAAGGTCCCGCGGAAGTGAGCGTCCAATCGGAAAGATCAAAGTAAAAAACGTCTTCCCCGGTCACGATATAGTATTTCGAGTCCAAAACAGCCAGATATCCCTTAAGGCCGCTGTAGGTGACGTTGCTCTCATCCGTATACACATTCCGCTGGACGATGTTTTCGCCGGATGAGTAGTACAGCCACCCGTTGAATGCGCAGAGGCCCGCCGCGCTCTCTCCTTCAACGATCGGTACGATATCCGTTCCGTCGGCGGTCATCCGGTAAATATCCCCGTTTTGAATAAAATAGACGGCGTTGTCGTATGCCAGCGCGTACGCCCCTTCCGGGCACAGAATATTGACCGGAGCGTTGCCGTCTTCCGGGTGATCCGTCTTTTCTCCGAGACTGTAGATCGGCACATCCCGATATCCGTCCACATAGCCCTCGTCGTAGCCCGTGCGATTGCCGGCTGCGTTCCCGGCTTTCTCTCCGAGATAATCTCCCGCGACATAGGACCCGAGCACGACCAGGATCGCGGCCGCCGCGGCCGCGGCGGCTTTCAGGATGCCGCGGCTTTTCTTCGCTGTGCTGCGGCGGATGATCCGCTCGATCTCCTCCACATTCTGTATGCGGTCGCGGGGATCGAAGGCGATACATCTTTGGATAAGGCCGCGGAGCGTATTGCTGACGACCTCCGACCC
>CACZBB010000126.1 GCA_902779245.1 uncultured Lachnospiraceae bacterium
CGCTTATTATTCTGGATTTCATACAAGACCGTCTCTCTTCGAGGCTTTTGTATGAAATTCCTTGCCCTTTCTTCGTCTCAGTGCTCAGCGGCGAATTTCTTCATGTACTCGACGAGCGCCTCGACGCCCTCCTTCGGCATGGCGTTGTAGATGGAGGCGCGCATGCCGCCGACCAGGCGATGGCCCTTGAGGTTCGAGAAGCCGGCCGCCGCCTGCCCCTTGACAAAGGCCGCGTCAAGCTCGTCGTTTCCGGTGCGGAAGGTGACGTTCATGATCGAGCGGTCCGCCGGGTTGACGGTGTTCTTGTAGAAGTCCTGAGAATCCAGATAATCATAGAGGATCGCGGCCTTCTCCACGTCGCGGCGATGCATCTCGGCCACGCCGCCCTGCTCCAGGATGTAATCCGTCACAAGCTTCACGAAGTAGATCGGGAAGCACGGCGGGGTATTGAGCATGGACTCTTTTTCGGCCTGGATCGCGTAGTCCCAGATCTTCGGGGTGATCGGCATCGCGTTGCCGATGAGATCCTCGCGGACGATGACGAGCGCAAGGCCCGCCGGGGCAAGGTTTTTCTGAACGCCGGCGTAGATCATGCCGAATTTCGCGACATCGATCTCCTCGGAGAGGATGCTGGAGGACATATCCGCGACGAGCGGGACATTTCCGGTATCCGGGATATAGTTCCACTTGGTGCCGAAGATCGTGTTGTTCCAGCAGACATGCACATAATCCGCTTCCGGATCAAGATCAAGCTCGGCCTGGGTCGGGATGTGGTTGAAATCGTCCGCCTTGGAGCTGCCGGCCTCGCGGGCGTTGATA
Source organism: uncultured Lachnospiraceae bacterium (assembly GCA_902779245.1). Lineage (GTDB taxonomy): Bacteria > Bacillota > Clostridia > Lachnospirales > Lachnospiraceae > Chordicoccus. The sequence continues at coordinate 820 of CACZBB010000126.1, forward strand.
TACTTCTTGGCTTCCTTCAGCGCCTGACCGGAGAAATTGCCGCTGACAATGTAATCGGCCTTGCCATTTTTCGTGCCGAGGTTCATCGGGAGAGATGCGAACACGCCGCTCGCGCCGCCCTGGAGGAACAGTACCTTGTAATTATCCGGAATATTCATAACTTTCCGAAGGTTTGCCTCGGCCGCCTTGATGATCGCGTCGAAAACCTTTGAACGGTGGCTCATCTCGAGGACGGACATGCCGGAGCCCTCGCAGTTGAGGAGTTCAGCCTGTGCCTTAAGCAACACCGGCTCCGGAAGAATCGACGGGCCTGCCGAGAAATTGTAAATCCTGCCTTCTAACATAGCGTTTGACCTCCTTGGAAAGATCGGTGGTTAACGAGATGCGCGTAGTTCCGCATCAAAAAGCGCTGCGCCGGAAACGCCTGTTTGACGTTTTACGAGTCCGGCTTGCGGTGCTTATTATAATACCGTTTTCTAGAAATGTCATTCGCCGTTTGCAATTTCAGCACTTTATCAAACGAAATCGCGCATCAAGCAGGGGATTTCGGTCATTTTTTCACGGAAAGCGGCACGACGCAACAGGGCGATTGCAAAACGCCTTCGTTACTGTGAACGGAGTGAACCTTTTGCGCCGCTTTTTGATAAGGCAAGGGGCTGCCGCGCGGCAGCCCCTCTGGTTGTGTCTATCCTTTTAAGGAGTGACTTCCGAACCGCCGCGGGCGCGGCGTTCCCGTCCCCGTCAGGATTCTTTCGCAAGGAGAAGCATCAGGCTTCTCGCTCCCAGCTTTACGAAGCGTCCGTCAAGGAGCACGTCCCGGTTTTTCCCTTCCCCCGTGCCGATCACCGCATGCCAGCGCATCCGCTCCGGGACGATCGGAAGCTCAAGGGTCTTTTCCTCCCAGTAGGTATTGACGCCGCAGTAGATGAAGCCGTCTTCCTTCGCTCCATGGTCCTCCCTGGTCTCGGCGTATAGAAAGCCAAAGGCGTAGAACGAGTCCGTGCCTCCCAGATCCCAGGCCCTCTCCCCGTGGAAGGAGAGCTCGGGATAACCGCTCCGGTTGATGCCTGTGTAAAAGTCCTTCCTGCGGAGAACCGGGTGCTCCTTCCGGAACGCGATCAGCGTCCGGAAAAACTCGAACATCTCGCGGTTTTTATCGAGGTCCCTCCAGTTGAGCCAGGAAATCTCATTGTCCTGGCAGTAGGCGTTGTTGTTCCCCTTCTGCGAATTACAGAACTCATCCCCGGCGAGGATCATCGGCACGCCGCGGCTCAAAAGCAATAGCGCCGCCATGTTTTTCACCTGCCGTTTCCGAAGCGCGAGGATCTCCGGATCCCCCGTGGGACCCTCCGCGCCGCAGTTCCAGCTGTTGTTGTCGTTGGCCCCGTCACGATTGCCCTCGCCGTTTCGCTCATTGTGCTTCTCGTTGTAGGAAACCATGTCGCAGAGCGTAAAGCCGTCATGGCAGGTGATAAAATTAATGCTGGCCTCCGCACTCCGGTTCCGGTAAAGGTCCGGCGATCCCTGGATCCTAAGAAGCATCTCGCCGCCGCATTCACAGCCGCTTTTGACAAAGCGCCGCACGCAGTCGCGGAACCTTCCGTTCCATTCCGCCCAGCGTCCCCACGCGGGGAAGCTGCCGACCTGGTACAGGCCGCCCGCGTCCCACGCCTCGGCGATCAGCTTGGTCTTCCCAAGGATCGGGTCGTGCGCCAGCGCCTCCAGAAGGGGCGGACTGCTCATCGGGACGCCGCTTGCATCCCTCGACAGGATCGAAGCGAGATCGAAGCGGAAGCCATCGACATGGAAGCTGTAAACCCAGTAGCGCAGACAGTCCAGAATAAAATTCCGGACCACGGCATTGTTGCAGTTCATGGTATTCCCGCAGCCGCTGAAATTGTAATAATTTCCGTCCGGCGTGAGGAGATAGTACGTCCGGTTGTCTATTCCGCGGAACGAGATATACGGCCCCATCTCATTCCCCTCCGCCGTGTGGTTAAATACAACATCCAGCATGACCTCGATGCCGTTTCGATGGAAGGTCCGGATCACGTTTTTCAGCTCCTCCGCCGCCAGCCCCAGACTGCCGCTCGCCGCGTACCCGGATTTCGGGGCGAAAAAGCCGACCGTGGAATACCCCCAGTAGTTGCAGAGCGTTTTCCCATCGAAGACGCGGTGATTTTCCAGCTCGTCAAATTCAAAAATCGGCAGCAGCTCAATGCAATTGATCCCCAGCTCCTTCAGATAGGGGATCTTATCGATCAGCCCCGCGTACGTGCCGCGAAATCTGACCTTGCTGCTCTCGTCCTTCGTAAAGCTTCGGACGTGGGCCTCGTAGATGACCAGATCCTGCAGCGGCAGCTCCAGAGGCTTGTCCCCGTCCCAGTCATAATCCTCGGGAATAACCATGCCCCGATGCCGGAAATCGCCGTCCGGATACTGCTGCCGCCCCCAGGCCGCGCCGCCGGAAATCAGCTTCGCGTACGGGTCAAGAAGGATCCTGGTCCTGTCAAACCGCAGCCCGCTCCCGGGATCATACGGACCGTCCATGCGGTAGCCGTACTCAAGCTCCTCGTAGTTCAGATCAAAAACCATCATGGAGAAGACATTTCCGATGCGGAAATCCTCCGGAAAAGGAATCACCAGAAACGGTTCCTTTTCTCCGCGATGATACAGAAGCAGCTCGCAGGACGAAGCTTCCTTGGAAAAAACCGAAAAATTGATGGTTCCGTCACTCATCAGGGTCGCCCCGAAGGGCTGTACATGCCCGCATCTGTATTTGATGCCGCACAGCTCATGGGTCGGAAAGCTGTCAAGCCGAAAAATATTATTTCCCATTCCTCATGATCTTCCTCAGGCTTTCGGCTGGGCGTACCAGGCGACGTGAACATAGGTCCAGCCCTCCGCCTGCTTTGCCTTTACGACATCCTTCTTCATGGTGTAGAAGTAGGTAACACGCTTTGTCCCCTTCCGCAGCTCGTAGACCGGAACGGTCCTCGAATCCGCCGAGTAGAACGCAGCCCCCGCTTTGTTTCCGGCAGCCTTCTGCTTCTTCGCGTAAGAGAGATTGGTCGTATAGCGATAGCGCTTCTGCGTCTTGTCATAGACCCAGTAGACCTTCGTCTTCGAAAGGCCCGGCGCGCGAAAGGCCTTCTTACAGGACCACCCCTCACTCTTAAGCTGTTTTACCGTGTTTGTGCTTGCCGTATAGCGGTAGACGCCGCCCTTTGCGCACTGATAAACATAACGGAACGTCACCGTCACCTTGCAGCTTGCCGTCGCGCCATCGGCCGTCTTCACCTGAATCGTCGTGGTTCCCGGAGCCTTCGCCGTGACCAGGCCATTCTTGCTCACCGCGGCGATCTTCGTATTGCCGGACTTCCAGGTGAGCGCGGCGTCAGCCGGAGTGGCTTTCAGCTGCAGGGTCTTGCCGACGAGAAGCTTCGCTGTCTCTTTGTTCAGCTTCACGGACGCTCCGGTTTCCCGGAAGACCGCGCAGTAGTTGACATCGCCGCCCCAGACAACGTTATAGGTAAGCACGGGGTCTGTGGATATCTGCTGATCCTCGAAATACGCCGGACCCGGATTTTCGTAATCATCCTCCGAATGCGGGTCAAACCCGTACCAGCCCTGGAATTCGTATCCGTCCGCGGGAACGGCCGTTAACGTGATGACCCCGTTCTCCCCGTTTTTCGGCAAGCTGTACTCCGTTGTGATCTCATCATCACTCTGCTGGCCGTGAGCATCCTTAGAAAAGCTCTTCACGACGCCGCCCTCGCCGATACTGCCCGCCGCATCGCATATCCTGATATTCAAAAATTCGGAGCAGACAAAGGAAAAAGTAACGCCGAGCGTCTCGGCATCGATCAGCTCAACGTTGCCGACATCCGCATTTTCAATCTCAACGAGCGCTCTTTTAAAGAAGGATCCCCCCTCCCTGGCTTTCAGGATCATACTGCAGCAATTATACATGTTATTCTCGATGGCAAATTTTCCCGTTTTTGCCTCCTGCGTAAGATTATCCAGAAACCAGGCACGCGGCGATGAAGGTCTGAAGGTATAGGGCGCTCCCTCCGGGATGGAGAGCGCCAGCTCCGGCGTAAGGCTCTCGGTCCCGTTCTGCTCATACTGCTGCCCGATCTCCGGCGGCGTCAACGACAGATTGACCTTGTTGATCAGCCCCTCCGGCGCCTCCTGCGCGGTGACGGAGAGGACTGCAGTCGAGGAGTAGATCGACCCTTCCTCATAGCCCTCGACTTCTATGTTAAGATCGCTTACAAGGGTTGCGCCATGGACGGAGACAGAGGTGCCTCCCTCTCCCTTGACGAACCAGCATTCCGAGTCCGGCGTCAGATAGACGATCATATAATAGGTCTTCCCCGCCTCAAAAACCACATCCTCCTCCAGCAATTCGCCGGACGCGTCACACCAGGAAGCATTCCCCACCTTATAGCTGTGCTCGGCCGGCGTCTCGATATAGGGCTGGAAGTCGGCGGAACTCTGCCCGCTAAGCGGCGCGTCCACGGTCATGCTGACCTCGGCGATCGGCCCCAGCTGCTTTAGCGCCCGCATGCTGACAAGCATATATACTCTTGAAGCGCCTCCCCCGAGGCCGCGCTCTATTTTTTCAACCTTCGAGTTTTCGGCATGATCAATCATGGAAAAAAAGAGCTGTCCGGCAAAGCGGCTGCCCTCGTTTGCCCTGAAGGTAACACGGACCTGGAAGGCCTCATAGGGGGCAAAAGCTCTTTTTTCCTCCGATTCCGTGCCGTCCGTCACATAGGCCGCCCGCTCCACGAAATACTGCGCCCCCTCTTCCACCTTGAAAAGAGAGGCTGCCGCAACCGGCTGTCCGATCTCCGGCCGGGTCGCTTCGGCGATAAGCGATGTGATCGCGCCCTTGTCAATATAGCTTTCAATCAACGATTTAATGACCGAAAGGAGCTTCGCAGGGTCTTTCAGAAGCCCCATGTAATACTCCAGCATCCCCTCCGGAATCCCGAGAAGCTCGCTGAGTTTCTTTACGAAGTCCGACGGGCTTCCGAGAAGCTCCTTAACCTTTTCGAGAATGTCCGAAGGATTCCCCAGACGCTTCCGGATCTCGTCAAGAAGGCTGCCGGCCATCTTCTCGTCAAGCTCCCCGTCCGCCTCGGCTTCCTCGATCAGTTCATAAACCTCCGAAACTGTTTTCTCGCCCGCGGGTATATCCGCGGCGTAAGCCCTGGTCCAGCCGCTCACCGGGATCATGGTCAGGACCATGCAAATGCTGAGAAGCAGACTTGCGAGAGCCTTTCTTCTACGCCAGTTCTTCATGTTTCCGTCTCCTTTCTCAACAACGAGAGCCTTTCTTCTACGCCAGTTCTTCATGTTTCCGTCTCCTTTCTCAACAAATGGAAATCTTTCTATCCGTTCATGCCTTTTGTCGTTACGCTTCCTCCTCCTCATGCACGGGCGGCTCGGCGGGGATGAAGCGGCGGCTTTCCGTGACCGTCGGCG
>CACZBB010000127.1 GCA_902779245.1 uncultured Lachnospiraceae bacterium
AAAGAAAGGCAAAACCATGTTTGCAAGAATTCTGGCTGTTATCGTCGGCTATGGCTTCGGTCTTTTTCAGACCGCTTATATTCTCGGAAGGATGCACGGGATCGACATCCGCGAGCAGGGCTCCGGCAACGCGGGCACGACAAATGCACTGCGGACGCTCGGCAAGAAGGCCGGCCTTATCGTTCTTGTGGGCGATATCTTAAAGGCCGTCGCGGCGTTCCTTGTCGGCAGATTTCTGATCAGTCTTATGGCGCCTCCGCTTGCGCCCATCCTCGGTCTCTACGCCGGCATCGGCTGCATTCTCGGGCACTGCTTCCCGTTCTATATGGGCTTCCGGGGCGGCAAGGGCATCGCGTCCATGGCCGGGCTCGTGCTCGCATTTTCCTGGAAGCTGTTCCTGATCGGCATCCTGGTCTTCATCGTTGTTTTCCTGATCACGCATTATGTGTCGCTGGCGAGTCTTCTGGCGACCTTCGCGTTCCTTGTCGCGGCGATCATTCTCGGGCTTTTCGGGAGGCTCGGCATACCGATGAACCTCTATCCGGAGATGTGCGTTCTGATCGGCATTCTGGTGGCCATCGCCTGGTTCCAGCACCGCGGCAATATCGGAAGACTGATCGCGGGCAATGAGCGAAAGACCTATCTTTCGAAGAGAAAAAAATAACCATTTCGGAGGAATGACGACTATGGCTGATATCGCAATTATCGGTTCGGGTACCTGGGGCACGGGCCTTGCGCGGCTTCTGGCCGACAACGGGCACATTGTCCGCATGTGGTGTCCATTTGAAGAGGAAGCAAAGAATCTCACGGAAAAACGAGAGCATCCGAATCTTCCGGGCGTTCACCTGATGGAGCGCATCACCTTCACGGCCGACATCGAGGACGCCGTGACCGCGAAGGACCTGCTCGTGATGGCCGTCGCCTCGCCCTACACGAGGTCGACAGCCCTTAAGATGGCTCCGTTCGTCCCGGAGGGGCAGCGGATCGTCACGGTCACCAAGGGCATTGAGGACGGTACATTCAAAACCCAGGCGGATATTCTGGAGGAGCTTCTGCCCGGCGCGGTGATCGGCGCGCTCTGCGGACCCTCCCACGCGGAGGAGGTTATCCGCGGACTTCCGACGACCATCGTTTCCGCCTCCAAAAACCGGCAGATGGCCGAGTACGTGCAGGAAATCTTCATGAGCCCGGTGTTCCGCGTGTACACCAGCCCGGATATCCTGGGCGTTGAGCTGGGCGCCTCGCTGAAGAACGTGATCGCGCTCGCGGCCGGCATGGCCGACGGCATGGGCTACGGCGACAACCTCAAGGCCGCGCTGATCACACGGGGCATCCATGAGATCACGCGTCTCGCGGTCCGCATGGGCGCTCGCCCGGATACCCTCGGCGGCCTTTCCGGCATCGGCGACCTGATCGTAACCTGCGCCTCGATGCACAGCCGAAACCGCCAGGCCGGGATTCTGATCGGCAAAGGCGCTTCCATGGAGGAGGCCATGCGGGAGGTCGGCCAGGTCGTTGAGGGCGTCTATTCCGCCAAAGCCGCCATCGGGCTTTCGAAACAGTACGATGTAGAGCTTCCCATCGCCGCGGAGGTCTGTGAAGTCCTTTTCTCCGGAAAATCCCCGCAGATGGCCCTTTCGGATCTTATGCGCCGCGAGAGACGCATGGAAACCCAGATCAGCGAGGACGAGCTTCCGGACAGCTGGAAAGAACGTATTGAAGCTTAAAGCAATAGGGTAGAGGGAGGCGAACGCCGACCTCTGCCCCGCATCGCGAGCCGCGCGCTGCCGAAGGCAGCAATATTCCTTGCGCGGCTCTGTGAATAAAAGCGCTGCGCAACCAAATGCGCAGCGCATAAGCTTTTTATTCAGGCCCTGAAGCCTTTGGCTTTTATCCTAAGGAGCGAAGCATCCCGCGAATTCTTATACAAGGAGATCCTCCGGCGGATTCAGTACGGAGAAATGCTCGCTCAGAGTCCCGATCATCGCCATCTCCGCTTCGGTCAGCATAAAATCGAAGATCTGGGTATTTTCCAGCTGGCGGTCGAGGCTGGTGCTCTTCGGAATCACGCTGATGCCCTGCTGGACGAGCCAGCGAAGCCCGATCTGAGCCGGCGAACGATGATATTTCTCCGCGAGCTTGACCAGCATTTCCCGGCCGAGATACGCGCCGCGGGCCAGCGGGCACGACGCCTGCACGGCAATGCCGTTCGCCTGACAGAACGAGATAAGAGAGGGGCGCTGGAAAAGCGGGTGATACTCGATCTGATTTACGGCGGGGACGACGCTGCTGTGGCTCAGGAGCTCCGCAAGATCCGCCTCCGTGAAATTGCACACGCCGATGGCCCTGGCGCGTCCGGAGCGATAAATGTCTTCGAGGATGTGCCAGGTATCCAGGATCAGGCCCGGAACCGGCCAGTGGACAAGGTAGAGGTCCACGTAAGAGAGTCCGAGACGCTCCAGGCTTCGCGTGAAAGCCCCCTCGATATTTCCAAGGCGCTGGGCGGTGTTCCAAAGCTTTGTCGTTACGAAAACATCCTCGCGCGAAAGTCCGGAGTCTTTAAGGCCAAGGCCGACCTCCTCTTCGTTCCGGTAGGAGGAAGCCGTGTCGAACAGGCGATACCCCATCGAAGCGGCATTGGACACCGCGAGCCGGGCATCGTCGGCGCGGTAGAGGCCGAGCCCCAGAAGGGGCATCCGCGCTCCTGTATTTAATAAGGTGAAATTGTCCATAGAAAACCTCAAAAAACGACAAAGTTCTTCGATTGCGTAAGATCAACCACCGTACAAAGACCCATCACGGATCTGCTTTCCGCTTGACTGCCGAAGGGCGATCTGCGGCGGAAGGTCTTCGTTGCGGTGAACGGAATGAACGGTAACGTATAATAACCAGAAGATTATAACATACGGACATACTTCTGTCAGCATAAAAATATTTACTTTTTTGTTACGCATAAATCTCTGCAGCGGCCGGATACGTCCGTCCGGGCCCGCGATACAAAAGCTCTGTTGTAAGGAGGAGTTATGAGAATTCCCGAAATCATGAAAAGGCGCATGAGCGTTTCTTTTGAGGTATTCCCGCCGAAGGCGGATAAGCCCCTGGAGCCGCTCCTTGACGTTCTGGACAAGCTCTACGAGGAGGAGCCGGATTTTATCAGCTGCACCTACGGCGCCGGCGGAACCAACGCCGGACGGCACATGGAGATCTGCCGCTCGATCCAGCAGTCCGGCAAAACGCAGCCGCTTTCGCATTTCACCTGCATCATGAACACGAAGGCGGACATCCGGCGGCAGATGGACGCCTGCCTCGCGCTGGGGATCGACAATGTGCTGGCGCTGCGCGGAGACATCCCGCAGGGCATGAACGGCACGGGCGGCGACTTTGTCCATGCCAGCGAGCTCATCAGCTTTCTGCGCAAAGAATACGGCGATAAATTTGTCATTGCGATGGCCGGGGCGCCGGAGAAGCATATCGAAGCCCAGACCTTTGCCCAGGACATCGCCCATCTCCGGATGAAGCAGGACGCCGGAGCGGATTTCCTCATGACCCAGCTCTGCTACGACACCGAGCAATTTAAGCGCTGGCTTTCGGACATCCGGACGGCCGGCGTCCATATCCCGGTGGATGTGGGGATCATGCCGGTTCTGAACAAGAATTCCGTGATCCGGATGTGCCTCGGAACCAACGGCTGTTCAATTCCAAGGGAGCTTGCGGAGCTGATCTCGCGGCATTACAACGACGACGAAGAGGACTTCCGGAAGGCCGGCATCGAGTACACCGTGAAGCTCGTCTATGAACTCATGACGCAGGGCGTCAACGGCGTGCATTTCTATTCCCTGAACAAGGCCGACGCCGTTCTTGAGATCTGCGACGCCTGCGGGCTGTCCTTCCGCAAATAATGCCGGTCGATCAATCTTCACATTCTTATAAGAAATGTTTGCCAGAACGTGACCATTGGTTTATAATCTTCACGAAACGGCAAATTCTGTTTGCGTTTTTTGTAACCGGAGGGTAGAGTAGGCATCATGCGTTAAGTGCCGCGCGTACGGGATGTTGACCGCGGACGAAGGCCGGAAGCTTTTTTTATGACAAATGCTTCGGCCGCGATATGATGCCGCTTCCGCTGCCTGTCCGAAGACGACGATAGCTCTTCGGCGTGGCAATTCCATTATGGAGGGCTTTTTATTATGAAGAAAAGGTTTTCCGCGCAGACGCTGGCGATCGCCGGCGCGCTTGTCGCCATGAACATCGTGCTGTCACGGTTCGTCGCGATCCCGATCGGGACCTCGCTTCGCATTACGGTCAGCTCCGTGCCGATCATCCTTGCGGGTATCTGGCTGGGTCCGGTCGTCGGCGGCTGCTGCGGTTTTCTGGGCGATTTTCTCGGCTGCCTGATTTCCGGCTATGCGCCGAACCCTTTACTCAGCGTGAGCGCCATCCTCATGGGCGTTCTTCCGGCACTTTTTCTTATGCTTTTCCGAGTAGACAGCGCCAAGAGCAGGGTGAACAGCTTTTCGGCCTTTGCCCTGCTGTATCTCCGCTTCTTTACCGCCATCGGGCTGACCATGCTGGTCACGTCCCAGGGAATTACGACCTACGGTCTTTCCCTTATGTACGGACAGCCGTTCTTTGCGCAGTGGCTTCTGCGCCTGCCGCAGTCCGTTCTTCTTCTTTTCGTTAATTCCCTGCTTACCTGCTTCCTCTACACCCGCGTCCCGCAGCGGCTCTTCGCCGCCGGAATCAAAAGAAGCGGCCAGACGGGTTAAGCTTCCTCGGAAGCGTTCGAAAACCAAAAGTTACTGCCTGCTCCGACAGAAACGTCCAACGGCCTTTCTGTCGCTGACCTGCGTTTTGCCATCGCCCGCAGGGCGATTTAATTGCAAAACGCCTTCGTTTCTGGTCACCGTGTGACCAGAAACCATAAAACGGAGGTTTGCTACATGCCACAGCTTACGGACATTGAAATCGCGCAGAATTCGCGGATGCTTGAAATCGGTGACATTGCCGCCCGCGCAGGCATCCCGGAGGAGGCACTGGAACGCTATGGGCGGCATAAGGCGAAGATCGACCTTTCGCTTCTTGACGGCGAGGCCGAGGACGGGAAACTGATTCTCGTGACCGCCATCACCCCGACGCCGGCCGGCGAGGGAAAGACCACGACAACCATCGGCCTTTCGGACGCGCTCAGCCGTCTCGGAAAGAAGACCGTCGTCGCCCTGCGCGAGCCGTCCCTCGGGCCGGTCTTCGGCGTGAAGGGCGGAGCGGCCGGCGGCGGTTACGCGCAGGTCATGCCGATGGAAGACATCAACCTGCATTTTACCGGAGATTTTCACGCGATCGGCGCGGCCAACAACCTGCTGGCCGCCATGATCGACAACCATATTTTCCAGGGAAATGAGCTGGGGATCGATCCGCGGAAGATCACCTGGCGGCGCTGTGTGGATATGAACGACCGTCAGCTCCGTTCCGTGGTGGACGGTCTCGGCGGGCGGACGGACGGCGTGCCGCGCGAGGACGGCTATGATATCACGGTCGCCTCCGAGATCATGGCGGTTTTGTGCCTTGCCCGCGACCTTAAAGACCTCAAGGAGCGTCTTTCGCGCATGGTCATCGGCTACACCTACGGAAAGCTGACGGAGCATAAGCCCGTGACGGCGGGCGATCTCAAGGCTGCCGGCGCGATGTGCGCGCTCCTTAAAGACGCTCTGAAGCCGAACCTCGTTCAGACCCTGGAGCACACGCCCGCCATCGTCCACGGAGGTCCCTTTGCCAATATCGCGCACGGCTGCAACTCCGTCGTTGCGACGAAAATGGCGCTTCGCCTCGGGGATTACGCGGTGACGGAGGCCGGCTTCGGCGCGGATCTCGGCGCGGAGAAATTCCTCGACATCAAATGCCGCCTCGCGGGCCTTGTGCCGTCGGCGGTGGTCGTCGTGGCGACGGTCCGGGCGCTCAAGATGCACGGCGGGCTGGCTAAGACCGAGCTTGACCGGGAGGATCTGGAAGCCCTCGAAAAAGGCCTGCCAAACCTCCTGCAGCACGTCGGAAATATCCGGAACGTCTATCACCTGCCCTGTGTCGTGGCGATCAACGCCTTCCCGACGGACACCAAGGCCGAGCTTGATCTTGTCGAAGCCAGGTGCCGGGAGCTGGGCGTCAATGTCGCGCTCTCCGAGGTCTGGGCGAAAGGCGGCGAGGGCGGCGAGGCGCTCGCCCGCGAGGTCCTCCGGCTCTGCAAGGATCCCGTCAGAGA
>CACZBB010000128.1 GCA_902779245.1 uncultured Lachnospiraceae bacterium
CGGACTGTTTTCTGTACGCTGAGGCGTGCCATCGCCCGCAGGGCGATTTCATTGCAAAACGCCTTCGTTTCTGGTCACCGTGTGACCAGAAACGACAAAAAACCCTTATAATCCCTTATAAATTTTGTTGAAAAATCAGGAAAGATGCTATAAAATAGACTTAGCTTTTTAGCGTTCGGAATTTAGGAAACCTTAGGTTCGGGACGGCTGCGGGTGTAGAAATCAGAAGGCGGCGCTTGGCCGTTCACGGTAATGCAGCATCTCCTCGGGAGGGTAGGATTATGGCAGAGAATAAGGGAATCAAAACAATTGGAGTTCTGACCAGCGGTGGTGACGCGCCGGGCATGAACGCGGCGATCCGTGCGGTCGTCCGCAGAGGTATTGCGAGAGGCCTTACGGTCAAGGGCATTCGCAGGGGCTATTCGGGTCTGATCGAAGAGGATATCGTCGATATGACCGCCAAGTCCGTTTCGGATACCATCGCAAAGGGCGGTACGATTCTATATACGGCGCGGTGCGCTGAGATGCGGACGCCGGAAGGCGTTCAGAAAGCGGTTGCGACCTGCCATAAGTTCGGCATCGAGGGGCTTGTCGTTATCGGCGGTGACGGCTCTTATCGCGGTGCCGAAAAGCTGGCCAACGAGGGTATCAACGTCATCGGTATTCCGGGCACGATCGACCTCGACATTGCCTGCACCGAATATACGATCGGCTTTGACACGGCGGTCAACACGGCGATGGACGCTATCGATAAGGTTCGCGACACGTCCACGTCCCATGAGCGCTGCTCCATCATCGAGGTTATGGGCCGGCATGCCGGCTATATCGCCCTCTGGTGCGGCATCGCCAACGGCGCGGAGGATATCCTTCTTCCGGAGAAGTATGATTTCGACGAGCAGAAGCTCATCGATAACATCATCGACAACCGCCGGCGCGGAAAGACCCACCACATCATCATCAACGCGGAAGGCGTCGGCCATTCGGCGTCGATGGCCCGCCGGATCGAGGCGGCCACGGGTATCGAGACCCGCGCGACCATCCTCGGCCACATGCAGCGCGGCGGCAGCCCGACCTGCAAGGACCGCGTCTATGCCTCAACCATGGGCTGCATCGCCGTCGATCTTCTGATCGAGGGCAAGACGAAGCGCGTGGTCGGCTATAACAACGGCGAATTCAGCGATTACGATATCAACGAGGCGCTGGCGATGTCCAAGGCGATCTCCGAGTACCAGGTTGAGATCGCTCAGTCGCTTTCACATAATTATTATCGCTCCGAGGCTCTCCGCGCGGCGGATCGCTCCTGACGGGTGCGGACTGTTTTTTGCCCCTGACCCGCAGCCGTAAAGCAAAGCGAAGCTGGCCCCCTGGGGCGAGCGTCCGGCCCGGGGTGCGCAGGTCACGGAAATACATCTTTGAGGAGATGACAGGGAAAACAGTGGGATTCTCGTTTAAAGAGATTAAAGAACTGGAAAAAAGCAGAAAGGCCCGCGATGCGCAGGGCCTTTTTGTGGTGGAAGGGAAAAAGATGTTTTTGGAAGCGCCCGTCGAAAGCCTGGTCTGCGTGATCGCGGAGAAGGACTTTTCGGAGGCTAATCCAAAGCTCCTGGAGAGGCTTCCGGGCGGGGTTCCGGTGATTGCGGATGTCCGCGCTGAGCGGTTCGCGGGTCTTTCCGATACGAAAACCCCTCAGGGGATCCTGGCGGTGCTGAAAAAACCGTCCATAAAGCCGGAGGAGATCCTGCGGCGTCTGTCCGAAGGCGGCCGGGGCGTCCCGGACTCCGGGGAGCCATTATATAATATAGAAGAAACACTTCGGCCCGCTTTAAAGGCCGGAAAGCCGGTTCGAAAGGCGCCGCTCCTCCTCTTTTTGGAGGATCTTCAGGATCCGGGAAATGCGGGCACGATCCTTCGAACGGCGGAGGCGGCCGGCGTGGACGCGGTCTTCTGCACAAAAAATACGGTGGATTACTACCATCCCAAGACCATCCGCTCCACGATGGGCTCGATCTTCCGTGTGCCGCAATGTGTCGTGGAGGATGTTCCGGATTTCTTCGGGACGCTGCGAAAGGCCGGGATCCGCTCATTTGCCGCGCATCTTCGGGGAAAGCGGGCCTATGACGAGGAGGATTACCGCGGCGGCAGCATTTTTCTGATTGGCAATGAAGGCAGCGGGCTTTCGGAGACCGCCGCGGCCGGGGCAGACGCGCTGATCCGTATCCCGATGGCCGGGGAGGTCGAATCCCTGAACGCGGCCATGGCCGCCGGTATTCTCATGTTCGAGGCCAGCCGCCAGCGGAGGCGCGGACAGTAAACCTTCATGCGCATTTTCTCACCACCGGCAATAAAAGTCCCGGAGCGCAACCAGATAACCGTCCGCACCGACAGAACTGTCCACTCCGACAGAAACGTCCACTGGACGTTTCTGCTGGATGCTAAGGCACGGACGTTTCTGTCGGAGTGGACGGTTTTTAAGTGAAACGCAGGTCAGCGACAAACTATAATTTTATGGTTCATACACAGGCTGATTTATGTCACGGACCCGTGCCAAACAGCGACGCGCAGCTAGTCCTTTAAGCGCTTCAGTATGGAAAGGAGAAAAACAGTGGATTTACGGGGAAGAAATTTTCTGGCGCTTAAGGATTTTACGCCGGAGGAAATTGAGTATCTTGTGGATCTCGCCGCTGAGCTCAAGGCGAAGAAGAAGGCGGGGATCGCCCACGATGATTTTCGCGGGAAAAATGTCGCGCTGATTTTCGAGAAAACCAGCACGCGGACACGCTGCAGCTTCGAGGTGGCCGCGCACGACCTTGGCATGGGCACGACCTATCTCGACCCGAAGAGCTCCCAGATCGGCAAGAAGGAGAGCATTGCCGACACGGCCCGCGTCCTTGGCCGCATGTTCGACGGCATCGAGTACCGGGGCTTTGGACAGGAGATCGTCGAGGAGCTGGCGAAATACGCCGGCGTGCCGGTCTGGAACGGCCTGACCAACGAATTCCATCCGACGCAGATGCTCGCGGATCTGCTGACGATCCGGGAGAATTTCGGGCATCTGAAGGGGCTTCGCCTCGCGTACCTCGGCGACGCCCGCTACAACATGGGCAATTCACTCATGGTCACCTGCGCGAAGATGGGCATGCATTTTGTGGCCGTGACGAACCGCAAGTATTTCCCGGATCCCGCGCTGGTCGCCATGTGCGAGGGTTACGCGAAGGCCTCCGGCGGAAGCGTCACCCTCACGGAGGATGCCCTTGCCGGAACCCGGGGAGCGGACGTCCTCTACACGGATGTCTGGGTCTCCATGGGCGAGCCGGAGGAGGTCTGGGAGGAACGCATCCGCGACCTTGAGCCCTACCGCGTCACGATGACTCTTTTGGAAAATGCAGCCCCGACGTGCATTTTTCTGCATTGTCTTCCGGCGTTTCATGACCTCGGCACCGACATCGGCCGCCAGATTCACGACAAATTCGGGCTTACGGAGATGGAGGTTTCGGATGAGGTGTTCGAGTCCCCGCAGTCGAGGGTCTTTGACGAGGCGGAAAACCGGATGCATACCATTAAGGCCGTGATGGCCGCGACGCTGCCGCGATGAAGAACCGTGTCACAAGCCAGGAAGGGCTGTACTTCCTGGCGGCGGTCCTTCTGGCCGCGAGCATGGTGGTCTGCTTTGTTTTGCTGCTGTTTTTGCCCGAAAGCCGCCGGATCCTTCTGCGCATCGTGCTTTTTCTCGGTGCGCTGCTCAACCTTCTTGTTGCCGTCCATCGCGTCTCCGCGGGACGGCGGAAGGCCTTCCCCTTCTTTCTTGCCGCCGGCATCGCGGCGGTGGCAGTCTTTTTCTTCTAGGAGCATTCTATGACAACAACTCTCTGCGGCGCGAGCTGGTACAACCAGAAATATTACCTGAACCCTGCCTTTGAAAAGCTTCCGGAGGCGGTCCGGGACGAGCTTCAGATCCTGGCTGTGGCGTTCACCGAGGATGTGGGCGGCGTCTTTACCATTGAATTCGGCGAGGACCGGCTCCCGCATTTTTCTGTCCTCTCGGCCGAGGGCGATCCCCGTTTCGACGAGATCGGCGCGGAGCTGAAGATCCGGAAGCTCCGGCGGGAAAAAGAAGATCTTCTTGTCCGGATTACGCTGTTTTACCGGATCTTCGTTCTCGGGGAGAGCGCGGAAAAGGCCGCCGAAGGTCTTGAGATCGAAGAGATCATGGAACAGCTTCGCACGGAAACCGCCGTGCGGACACTTGCGGAAGATTCTGAAGACGGGAGCAAAAAGAACGAGGATTTTGATGATGCCCTGGATGGAACGAAGGTCCTGGAGACGTCACTGAAGGACGAAGAGCCTTATCTTTCGCCCTTTGAGCGCCTCTCCGGGGCGGATGTCTCCTTCGTCCCGCTCTGGCCGGACGACCTGGAGGACGAAACATGAGCGGGAACGAAAGCTTCGCACATCGGGCGGATTCAGAAGAGCTGCTTCATAAAACAGTATCCGATGCCGGGCCGCATGTCTCAGCGGCCGGTCAGGATATCCCGGAGCAGGTCTCCGGGAACAAGAGTCCTGACGGATTTTCGATGGGAAATGTACACCTGGCTTCTCCCTTTATCCTCGGCCCGATGGCCGGGGTCACCGACCAGCCCTTCCGGCGGCTCTGCCATGAGCAGGGCGCGGCGCTCGTCTCGATGGAGATGGTGAGCGCCAACGCGGTCCGACACGGCAATAAGAAAACATTTTCCTTCATCCACATCGCCCCGGACGAGCATCCGGTGGCGATGCAGCTTTTTGGGCCGGATCCGGAGACCATGGCCTATGCTGCCGAGGCGCTGGCGGATGAGCCGTTCGATATCCTCGACATTAATATGGGCTGCCCGATGCCGAAGATCGTGAATAACGGCGAGGGGGCGGCCCTTCTTTTGGACCTTCCCCGGGCGGAAGCCATCGTACGGGAGGTAGTCCGCGTCTCGGACCGCCCGGTCACCGTGAAGCTCCGCGCGGGCTTTTCGGCGGACAACATCAACGCCGTGGAAGCGGCGAAACGCGTCGAGGCAGCTGGGGCGGCGGCCATCGCCGTCCACGGGAGAACCCGTGAGCAATATTACTCGGGAAATGCGGACTGGGAGATCATTCGCCGGGTGAAGGAGGCGGTCTCCGTCCCCGTGATCGGCAACGGGGATGTGACCTCCGCCGAAAGGGCGATGCAAATGCTTCGTGAGACGGGCTGTGATTTTGTGATGATCGCCCGCGCCGCCCGCGGAAACCCCTGGATCTTTGCCGAGTGCCGGGCGCTCTGGGAGGCGGAAGACGCCGCTGAAAAAGCGGCCGTCCTGCCGGCTCGCCCGTCTTTTGACGAGATCAAAGCCACGATGCTCCGGCATGCCAGGCTCCAGGTTGAAGATAAAGGGCCGAAGCTGGGCATCCTCGAGATGCGGAAGCATGTCGCCTGGTACACCACCGGGCTTCCCGGCTCCGCCGCCCTCCGCGCCCGCATCAACACCGTCACCTCCCTCGAAGAGCTCGAAGACGTCCTGTGTGCGTGGAACACACAGGCAGGAGGATAAGATGAATCTCTGTCCGATCATGGGATTTTTCTGTGAAACGCAGGCTGGCGACAGAACATAAAGCTGTGGTCTATACCGGGCTGATATTTGTCACTGGCCCGCAGCCGGACAGCGAGTGTCCGGCTCGGGAGTGAACAGTATCAATAACATTCTTATTCTTATTCTTATTCTTTCACGCGGTTGCTTCTTGACTTTCCCGGACGTGGTGGGTATAATTTCAAGAATAATAGGAGCATTATCCTCAAAAACAGGGCACAGGTGCGCGAAAAGGAAGGCGCTTGCTGCTTGCCCGGGATTTGACAAGGAGGTACGCGCATGGCGGAAGCAGCCGGAAAGAAGCAGATTTTAACGTATGCCGGTCTTAAAAAGCTTGAGGACGAGCTGTTTGACCTGAAGGTCAACCGGCGAAAAGAAATTTCCCAGAAGATCAAAGAAGCCCGTGAGCAGGGCGACCTTTCTGAAAACGCCGAGTACGATGCCGCCAAAGACGAGCAGCGCGACATAGAGGCCCGCATTGAGGAGATCGAGAAGATCCTCAAGAACGCCGAGGTCGTCGTTGAGGACGAGGCCAGCACCGATACCATCAACATCGGCTGCCGCGTACGTCTCTTTGATGTCACGGAGGCCACCGAGGTTGAGTACGCGATCGTCGGTTCCCAGGAGGTCAACAGCCTTCAGGGACGCATCTCGAACGAGTGCCCCGTCGGCAAGGCTCTCATGGGCAGCCGCGTGGACGATACCGTCGAGGTTGTCCTCCCGGATGGCTCCATCGACGCGTACAAGGTGCTTCAGATCGAGCGCAATCTGGAGCTGTAAAATCGGTACCTTACGAAAACGCGGCCCCGACCGCAAACGGGCTTTTTGAAAACCGATCCGAGACCGTAAACCGGCCTTTTTGGAAAACCGGTTGAGACCGTAAGCCGGCCTTTTTGGAAAAACGGCCCGAGACCATAAAATGGGATGTTTTATCCCTGGATGTGAACGAACGAACCTGTCATTCTGAGCGAAGCGATAAGCAATGATGGAAATTTTTGATTTCTGTGATCGGATTTATGCTGTGCAAGAATCTCCATAAACGGCATTTCCGTTTATAAGCTTCCTTGCCGCGTTCAGAATGACAGGCTTTCCGTTATCGATATCCGCCTTGCGAAGCGAAAAATGAAAAAAACATTTGCCTTAAGCTGAGCGAAGCGAAAGAAATGATAGAGGAGATATTTGTCATATGGCTAAGGAACAGCAGAACGCACCCGCGCAGGATTTGAACCAGCTTCGGAAGGTTCGCCGTGAGAAGCTGGCGGAGCTGGTGGCGGCGGGGAAGAACCCCTTCGAAATCGTCACCTACGACCAGACCGAGCACACGCAGCAGATCAAGGATCATTATGAGGCTTATGAGGGAAAGGACGTTTCCATCGCGGGGCGTCTGATGCAGAAGCGCGTCATGGGCAAAGCGTCCTTCGGCAATGTCCAGGATCTTCAGGGCAATATCCAGATCTACGTCGCCCGCGACGACCTCGGGGAGGAGGCTTACAAGGATTTCAAGAAGCTTGACATTGGCGATATCGTCGGTGTGAAGGGCTATGTCTTCACGACCCAGAAGGGCGAGAAGTCCATCCACGCGAAGGAGGTCACCCTGCTCTCGAAATCTCTCCAGATCCTTCCGGAAAAGTTCCACGGCCTGACCAACACGGATCTCCGCTACCGCCAGCGCTACGTGGATCTCATCATGAACCCGGAATCCCGCGATGTCTTCGTGAAGCGCTCGAAGATCATTTCCGCGATCCGGGAATATCTCAACGCGCGTGATTTCCTCGAGGTCGAGACCCCTATGCTCGTGGAAAATGCCGGCGGCGCGGCTGCAAGGCCTTTCACCACGCATTTTAACGCCCTGAACGAGGACAAGAAGCTCCGCATTTCTCTGGAGCTCTACTTAAAGCGCCTCATCGTCGGCGGACTTGAGCGCGTCTACGAGATCGGCCGCGTCTTCCGCAACGAGGGCCTTGATATCAAGCACAACCCGGAATTTACGCTGATGGAGCTCTACCAGGCCTATACCGACTACGAAGGCATGATGCGCCTCACCGAGGACATGTACCGGACGGTTGCGCAGAAGGTTTTGGGGACCACGATCCTTCACTACAAGGGGAAGGAAATCGACCTGGGACAGCCATTTGCCCGGATGACCATGACCGAAGCCGTGAAGAAGTATTCCGGCGTCGATTTCGACGAGGTGAAGACCCTGGAGGAAGCCCGGGCGCTCTGCGACGAGCGGGATATTCATTACGAGAAGCATCACAAGATCGGCGACATCCTGAACCTTTTCTTCGACGAATATGTTGAGGAGAACCTGATCCAGCCGACCTTCCTCACCGGCCATCCGATCGAGATCAGCCCGCTGACCAAGAAGGATCCGGCCAACCCCGGCAAGGTTCTTCGCTTCGAAATGTTCATCAACGGCTGGGAAATGTGCAACGCCTACAGTGAGCTCAACGACCCGATTGACCAGCGCGAACGCTTCGCCGCCCAGGAAGAGGCCTTTGCCGCGGGAAATGAAGAGGCCAACCATACGGACGAGGATTTCCTGAACGCCCTTGAGGTCGGCATGCCCCCGACCGGCGGCATCGGCTACGGCATCGACCGCATGGTCATGCTCTTCACCGGCGCCGAGGCCATCCGCGACGTCCTCCTTTTCCCGACAATGAAGACCCTGGGCCAGTGAATTGTCAATAACCGTAAGGGTTTTCTGGGCTGGCGGAAGCGGTTAGTCATGCAAATAGTACATCAAAAATTCCAATCGAAATGCGCGAATATGCGGTAATATGCGGTTTCGATAAGTTTATGGGGCATCCGAATATAGCAAGACCAAGGACACTTTCCAAGGAAGAAATTTCCAGGAAGGTGTCCTTTTTTTGTCTGTTGTTATGGTGTTTTTTACCCAAAAGTCATTTAGAAGGCCGGAAAGGAGGTAAGCCGCGAATGTAGAAGGACGCCAGTAAGTCAGGCATCTGCAGCAAAAGTGGCTGTAGGGAGGAGGAATATACCGCAATGGAAAACAGAGACACCAGGTTTCCTGCAGGCCTTGTTAACGTAAGGGTGCAGGCGAACACATCCTACCAGATCAAAAGGGTGATGGAGCAGGTGCAGAAGGAGAAGGGATTGGAGCTGATGAGCTGCTC
>CACZBB010000129.1 GCA_902779245.1 uncultured Lachnospiraceae bacterium
GACGCGAAGGCAGAGACGGAGAAGGACGCCGGCCGGGAATCCGGGCAGGACGGCCGCGAGGATGATATCTCCGAGGGTTCGGAAAAAGACGACGCGAAGGCAGAGACGGAGAAGGACGCCGGCCGGGAATCCGGGCAGGACGGCCGCGAGGATGATATTTCCGAAGGTTCGGAAAAGGAAGACGCGAAGGCAGATACGGAGAAGGACGCCGGCCGGGAATCCGGGCAGGACGGCCGCGAGGATGATATCTCCGAAGGTTCGGAAAAAGAAGACGAGGATACGGAAACGGATCGGGGTGCCGATCAGGAAATCTCCGGGAAGCCGGAGCAGGACGACCGTGAGAAAGACCCGTCCGGGGATCCGAAGGGCGTGACCGGGCAGCCCGAAGGAGAGGGCGGCGCCGGGCCGCTTGAGAAATCCTCACGAAAACTGTCGGCTGTCTGCGGGCGATATGTGATCACCGCGGAGTTTCCGTCGCTTCCGGCTAAGGACTGCCGGCTACTCGTTCTGCCGGTTTCGGTGACCGATGAGACGCTGCGCGAGCTGGAGGACAGTCAGTCGGAGGTACTTCCGGAGGGGATCACAAAACGTGCCCATATAAATAAGAAGGAACTCCTTCTTTTATAAAATGTTTTGAGGTTCGGCCGGCGGAGGAATTCCGGGTCACGGTGACGGGCGGTGCCGGCGAAGCCGGAGAAGCTGCGGAAGTAAAGCCGCGGAAGGGTACAGCCTCCGGATCGGATGCGGCGCCCGGAGACAAAAACAGAGGCCGGACGGCCGGTGAAGCCGGAGAGGAAACCGGCGGGATAACGGCCGAAAGGCTTGCGGGCGCGGACAGATTGCCGGTCCCCGCGGTGTTCCATTTTGGTGAGAGAGGCCTCGAAAGCCTTACGGCGGAGGCCGCGGAGGAGGGCTTTGCCTTCCGCACCGACGGCTTCTCCCTGTATGCATTTGCCTTTACCGTCGATTTCTTCTACCTCGGCTATGAATTTCATTTGCCGGGGAAGGGGGAAATCCTGCTGTCTGAGCTGTTTTCCGAGCTGCATATTGCGGAAACTGTCGGGGATGTCGCGGAGGTAAGCTTCAGCGACCCGGAGCTGGTTTCTGTCCGGCGCGCCGGCGAAGACTGGAAACTCACGAGCCGCGCGGCATTTGACAGCGAAGAGAAGCTGACGGTCACGATGCTCCGCGGCGATGTCTACGAGATCGCCGTGAGGGACGCGAAATCGTATGTCTTCCGCTTTAATACGTCCGACCCCGCCGCCGGCTATGTCTATTCGAACAGCAAAACCTATGGGGAGGCGTTTTCCCTGGCGGTTGCCGATTCCGGGCTTGCCGCCGGCTCCGTCCGTCCCCGTTCCTCCGCCGCGCCGACCAACGGACGCCAAAGCGCGTCGGCCGGCTATGAATTCCGTTTCTGGCGCGTCGATGGCTATCAGGATTTTGGCCGGGGAGAGGGGAACCCGGCGAATTACGGTGACCTCTATATGATCCGCCCTCAGGTGGGAACGGCCTACGTCAGCGACGGGCCGCACACCTTTACGGCCTGCTTCGTGCCCGCGGGAGAGAGCTTCATTACCTTTGATCCCTATGTCGGGGCGGATCCGAACGACGGACGCGTTTACGGCGCGGTCTCCGTCGGCGGGGCCAAGAGCTATGAATACTTGGATTCCGGCGGAAATTCGCATCCGGTCTATTATTGCTATTCCGGTTCCTACGGCATGCTCGCCGAGCCCTACGACAACGGTGTCTTCACGGGCTGGTATCTGTCCGGGACGGATACTCTGGTCTGCGAAAGCCTCTATTTTACCGCTCCGGACTGGCTTACCTGGGATGCGACCGTACAGGCCAGGTTCCGCAAGGCGGAGAGCCGGACGGTTGCCTACCGCTCGACCAACGCGGTGTCCTCCACGGGCTACGGCGGAACGATTTCCATCCATGGGCAGGGCTACTCGGACTATGTGGTCTATGAGCAGGTTCTGGAGGGCCACGTTCCGAGCGGGGCCCGGGCCTGGGTCTATGGAAATCTGACCTTTGTCGGCTGGCGCGGCGAGGACGGAAGGCTTCTGACGCGCTCGGAGGATCTCACCCTTTACGGGCCGATCAGCGGGGATACCATATATTATGCGGAGTATCTGGAAAGCCGGTTTAACCGCATCCTGCTTCGAAGCAACGAGCGAAGCTATGGATCGGTCGTGTCGAACGGGCAGGATCTGACCGACAAGCTGCAGGGCTTTTCGACGAACAGCAGCGGAAACCTCCGGCTGCCGGCGGTCATCAGCGCGATCCCGGCGGAGAATTTCCGATTTGATCACTGGGAGCTGAACGGGCAGAGATTTGCCAACGACACGAGGCTGAATCTGCGGGATCTGAGCGTGCCCCCGGACAGCGGAACCAATATTCAGGAGCTGACCGCCTTCTTCCGGCCGATCTGCAAGGTATCCTATGACCTTGGCGTCCTCCGACAGGTCGGCATCAATGACGCTTCCGCGCAGCACTGGGAGGATGTTCCCTGGTGTCCGAAGGATGTCCGGGTCGACCGGGAGGGTCTTGAGACGCTGGGAGAGGATCTTTACCGGGAGACGCTGGATTTCGCGTCCGTTTTCACGTTCCCGGACCTTACCCGGGAGACTCGCGTTTCCGGGACCAACAACGGCTATAATCTCCTGACCCACAGCTTCAAGGGCTGGACGGTGGAGGGCGATACGAGCGGAAAGGTCTACAAACCGGGAGAGTCGGTCACCCTCTACAGCTCCGTCAGCCTTACCGCCGTCTGGGACGCGTATTTTGACGGGAAGAGCGGCTACTACGGAGCCGGATACCCGGCACGTTACCGCTATAATACCAATACCTGCGGCTTTTTTGTCCGCCTCTTCGATTCGGAATTCAATATCGGCGACACCAGCACTTATACAGACTGCCTGTTTACGACACGCCTGATCGGCGACCCGCTGTATGCCGGGGACGGCTCCCGTGACGACCTGAGCGGCAATTCCGTGGCGCAGACCCGTTCGGAGATCGACGCGATCGATGCCTTTCTCCGCGCAAATGCGGCCTCCGGCATACCGGCCAATGAGGACAGCGCATTTGCGGGGACGGTGATGAAGCTGGAGCTTCCGTTCCCGAGCGATGAATTTATCTTCGGGCGCATCCGGCAGTGGAACGACAAACAGACGGAGGAGCACAAGATTCAGATTTACGGGCAGAAGATTCCTCAGGAGCAGCTCACGGGGGATTATTATGACCTTCGCTGGTATGTGCTTAAGGATCAGGAAAACAGCTGGCACATTGACGGTATGCTGCTCCCGAAGTACGCAAAGCTCGTGGTGATGAAGAGCTTTACGGGAGAGCAGGAGGCCATCGACGCGGTCAAAAGCGGCGACTTCTATATCGGCGTTGATGAGAAGAAAGAAAATACCGAAGGGGAGGGCCGTGAGCAGTATCAGCTGAACCTCCGGCCCTGGTCCGGATCCAACACGGACGGCTACCGCTACATCGACGGACGCGGCCAGTATGTCTGGGTTCTGGATACGCTCCTCCCGATGAAGAGCTACTGGGTGGCGGAGCACCGCTACAGCGCACCCAACCCCTTCGGGACGGCAAAATCTTACGTAATCTTTAATACGGCGCAGAGCGGCACGTCCGGAAATGACAGCCGGGCCGAGGTCAGGCAGGTGTATTCCTATGCCGACGAGGTCTGGGTGGACGGGATCCAGACCGTCTCCTTCACGAACCGCTACTCAAGGCCCAGGGAGCTCTCGCTCGTAAAGCTGGACGGAACGACGAAGGAGCCGCTTTCCAAAGTGCCCTTCCGCCTCGTCCTCTACGCGAACCAGGGCAGCGGCCGGATCGAGGAGATTCCTGTGGAAGCCCGCACCGATGAGTCCGGCGCCATCCGGGTGGTTTTCCCGGAGACGCTGGAGGTCGACGGAAGGACCGTGCGGATTCCTTCCTATGAGCCCGGAGGCTTTGACGGCCGGCATCGTTTTTCAATTACGGAGCTGGCCAATGAAGGCTATCACGGGCTGGATGCCCCGATTACCGGGACGATCACGCTCTACGACGACCAGAACGCGGTTCTTGCGCTGGATGACCCGAACCAGCCGCTTGTTCAGGCAGCCTCGGACGCGGACGGACTGGCGGCGATCTTTGTGACAAATGAGCCGGAGAGGAAGCAGGTAAGCGTGCGGAAGTCCTGGCTCTCCGGCAGCGAGCGGCCGGTCAATATGCAGCTTTTGCGTAACGGCGTCCCCTGGATCGGCATGAACATTACCCTGGGCGCGGACGCCTATTTGGTGAGCCAGGATCCCGTTCATTATACGGGGGGCTGGAGCCATACCTGGCGGGATCTGCCGGACTATATCGACGGGGAAAAAGCCATATACACGGTCCGCGAGGAATGGATCGGTCTTCCCGGCGGGACGGACAGCCTGCACTATAACGGAGCCAGCGACGCGGACGGCTACTTTGATTATATCGTGAACCAGTCCCAGGTCACGGACGGCGACGGCAATGTCTCCGTCTACGTGGAGAACAGCCCGGACGGCGGGCAGGTCATCTTCTCAAAGACGGATGAACAGATGGCCGCGGTTGCGGGGGCGGAATTTACCGTTTACCGGGACGCGGCGTGCGGGATCCCTGTCAGCGCGGAGAACTTCACGGAAGGAACCGATAAAACGAGGCCGGCAGTATTTGTCTCGGATGAGAATGGCATGGTCACCATTGCCGGCCTGAAGACCGGAACTTATTACCTGCAGGAGACGAAAGCCCCGGCGGGCTATGCCATCGGTGACGACCGCGTCTTTCTCCTGACGATCCGGGAGGCGAATTCGTCGCTGACGGATCCCGGCACCGGGCGCGGCGTTACGGGCATCACCAATCCCGTCTATTCCGCAAAGGTCTCGATCTATAAGTATGTCACCGGCAGCCGGGAGCCTTTGGAGGGCGCGGTTTTCTCCCTTCACGCCTCCAGGACGGACGGCGGCATGAACCCCGCGCCGATACGCGGGTTCGAGAGCCTGGTTACCGGGCCGGACGGGAGGGCGGATGTCGGGACACTCCGCCGCGGAATTTATTATCTGGTTGAGGATGCGGCTCCCCCGGGCTTTGACCGGCTGGGCGAGCCGATTCGGCTGACAGTTCCCGAAAGCGGAGAGACGCGGATCTCTGCCATCAAGGCGGACAGCAACACCGGGCTCTCCGTCTCCTACGACGGAATTGTCTTTATCGACAACAGCCGGGGCGTGACCCTGCCCGAGACGGGCAGCGGAAGAGAGGCTATGCTAAAAGGGATCAGCACAGCGATGCTCCTTGCGGCGGCGCTTTTCTGGGGCCTTCGGATCAGGATCCTCCTGACGCGCCGCAGGGCGCGGACAGGGAAGGGAGGTGATTCCAAGGAATAACCCATCTCCCTAACGGCGCCGTCCGCAGCCGGACTGCGGCGCGATACGAACGGTAACCCATTGTCCCAGCACAGGCAGCCAAAGCTGCGTATCCATCAAAATGGCAGCGATCAAGCCCGGAATGGCGAAGGCGGCTGCCGGCACAAAAAGGAAAGGAAAACGATATGAAGCACATCAAAAAAATGATTGCCCTGGTCATGATGGCGGCGCTCCTATTGTCCATGGGCGGACGGACCGCGTACGCGGACGGAGAAAACACGTATAACTTTGTCGTGAAGCAGGATCAGGATCAGGGGTATGAGTATCTCCTTTATCAGATGCTCAAGGGGGATATTGCCGTTGTTGACGGAAAACAGGTGTTCTCCAACGTGGAGTGGGGCGATGGCGTCAAAGAGGAAACGAAGGAAGCCATGTACAACATGGCGGGCCTTGCGGACGCAAACCGCACGGCCTCGAAGTTTGCGGAGTGGCTCGGAAAGCAGAATTCGACGGTTTTCCATCAGATGATCAGCCAGGTTGGCGTTCACAACGGATCCTCTCTCCAGAATGCAACGACGCTGACCTTCGGCAGCTGCAGCATAAAAGGAGAGACCGTTAAGGGCTTTGGCGCGAATAGCCTTCAGGGCGGATACTACCTTGTCCGCAATACCGAAGTTCCCACGGGCAAAACCTTCAGTGACTATATCGTTTTTGTTTTGAACGAGGACACGCAGGTGAGCCCGAAATCGGCTTCCGCGCCGACGCCGGAGAAGAAGGTCACGGATAAAAATGACAGCTGGCCAACGCAGGAAGGAGCGGCGAACGCCACGGGAGATTCTGCGGACTATGATATCGGCGACAGCGTTCCTTACACGCTGTCCGTGCAGCTTCCTCCGAACTATGCGGATTATGTTGCCTATAAGCTGGTCTTTAAGGATGAGATGTCCAAGGGTCTGACCTACAACAAAGATGCCAGGATTTACTACGGGACGAACGATACAACGGGCACCGCGATCACGCTGACAGAGACGGCCGGCTCGAGCCATTACTTAGCGGACGGGAAAACCTACACCTACGAGATCAGCAATCTCAAGACACAGGTGGCTTCGAGCTATGGGCTGACGGGAGGATCCTTGATCCGGATCACCTATACGGCAACTTTGAACAATAACGCCGTGATCGGCAGCGCGGGAAATCCCAACGTCTTTAAAATCGAGTACTCGAACGATCCGACGGGAACCAGCACCGGCGAGACCGAGGAAGACGAGACGAC
>CACZBB010000130.1 GCA_902779245.1 uncultured Lachnospiraceae bacterium
GCGACAAACTATAATTTTATGGTTCATACACAGGCTGATTTATGTCACTGGCCCGTGCCAAACAGCGAGTGTTTGGCACGGGAGTGACTTGTAACGAAAAAACATAGATGCTGCCGGAAGTTCAAGGAAAAGCCGTTAAAGCTTGCGGAGGAGGGAAAGAATGGATGCTGCTTATGAGAGAACGCTGGACCGGGTGAGCCTGGTATTGAAGGATGACTCCGCCCGGGAGGCGGACGGATTTGAGACGAGGATGGTTTGCGTCGGCGGGGTGCCCGGTCTTTTGCCGATGTCGATCCGGCAGATGAACGGCGAGACGGCATTTGTCTATGACGTGACGGCGAGACAGCCGCTGTCGGAATATCTTAACGGACGTCTTTTGAACCGCGAGGAGCTTACGCAGATTCTTGAAACGGTGCTTGGCATTCTGGAGGAGCTGGAAACATACCTTCTGGATGCCGATCATCTGATTTTTGCAGCGGACAAAATTTTCGCGCAGGGGAGCTTTCGGGATCTGCGGTTCTGCTTTGTTCCTGCACACAGCCGGCCGATGCGCGAGGGGTTCTATGGGCTGGTCATGGAGCTGCTTTCCAAGGCGGATCAGGAGGATCGGGCGGCCGTTATCCTGGGCTATCGCTTTGCGCACGAGCTGCAGGAAATAAATTCAGGCTACAGCGATCTGCGGGCGTGTCTTTACGCAGGAACGGGGAACGGGGAGGAGCAAGCGCCGGACGATGCTTCCGGGATTTTTCCGTTCGCTGCCGGAGCCGGGGCGGAAGCGCCGGAGTGCGCCGAAGGACCCGGACAGAAAAGTCTGGGGAGCGCCGAAGGACTTGGACAGAGATGCCCGGGGAACGCCGACTGGCTTAGACAGAAAAGTCCGGGGAGCGCCGACGGGTCTGGACAGAAAAGTCCGCAGGGTGCCGACTGGCTTAGACAGAAAAGTCCGGGAAGCGCCGAAGGACTTGGACAGAAAAGTCCGGGGAGCGCCGGCAATCCGATGGACAGCCTGGAGCTTCGGGAGGAGACGGGATATGTGATGAGGGAACCTTCGACGCGAAAACAAAAGCGGGGAAATTCGGGTCCGGCGGCAAGGCTCGGGATCAACCGCAGAACGATTCTGATCATTCTCATCGGCGGAGCGGCGCTGCTTACCGCCTATCTTATCCTGCATACGGAGATGGCAGAGCGTATCTGGACGGGTATTCAAAAGAATTCGCTGTTTGCGGCATGCGGGCTCCTTGCGCTGGCGGCCGCCGGACTGATCCTGCTCAGGAGAAAAAAGGCGGGTGCATTATCCGGAATATTTGGCGGAAAGGAAGCCTTTGAGAAAAAGCGATTTGCAGATGAAGAGGGAAACGGGATCCGCGCGGAGAGAACTGTCGTGCCGTGGATGGCGGCGTCTGCGCAAAGCGCCGGGGCGTACGGCGGGACGGCGGCTTCCGTCCAAAAACCCGGCGTGTACGGCGGGGCGGCTACCGTTCAAGATCCTGGCGCGTACGGCGGGGCGGCTACCGTTCAAGATCGTGGCGCGTACGGCGGGACGGTGGCTTCCGTCCAAAAACCTCGCGCGTACGGCGGCGGAGCGGCAGCCGCGAGGGAGCCGCTGGTCACCTGCATTCTCGCGCCTTCAAAGGAGGCGGCGGCCGCCTGCCTTCTGCCGGTTCGGGAAAAAGAGCTTGATGCGATCCTGCTTCGAAAAAAGGATACGCTGATCGGAAAACAGGCGGATCTTGTGGATATCGTGATCTCCGTACCGGTTATCAGCCGCGTCCACGCGCGCGTCTCCCGGCGCGGCGGGGACTGGTACCTTACGGATCTCAACAGCCGCAACGGAACCGCCGTCAACAACAGGCTTCTGGAATCCATGAAGGATGTGCAGCTCCAAAACGGCGACATCGTCCGTTTCGCGAACCTGGAATATCGCTTCGAAAGCCATGCGCGAAAAGAAGAGATGGGATTTGCCGATAGATGCGGTCCGCACCGTGAACAGAAGAACATCTGAGGTTGCAAGTCACTCCCGTGCCAAACACTCGCTGTTTGGCACGGGCCAGTGACATAAATCAGCCTGTGTATGAACCATAAAATTATAGTTTGTCGCTGACCTGCCCCGAAGCAGCGATGTGCCTGCGCTGAATCATTTCGGGAGAACGGCGGGGCATTTTGCCCGAAGCAGCGATGTGTCTGTGCCGAATCCTTCCGGGAGAAATGTGAGAGCGAATGCAAAGAGAGCGGGTACGGGCGCCGCTGACGACGGTGGCCCTCATCATAACGAACATCTTCATATTTATCCTGATGGAGGTGACGACGGGAAGCACCTTGGAGACCAATGTTCTTCTGCCCTGGGGGGCGGCCTCCACCGAGCTTGTGGCCCGGGGACAGTTCTGGCGGCTTTTTTCGGCGATGTTTCTTCATTCCGGATTGGGGCATCTTGCCAACAATATGCTTCTCCTTTTTGTCCTGGGCTCGAACCTTGAGCCGGTTCTGGGGACGTGGCGGTTTCTATGCGTATATCTGCTGGGCGGCCTGTCCGGCAATATCGCCGCGTATTACTGGTATACGGGACGCGGAGAGCAGGTTGTCTTTATCGGAGCATCCGGCGCGGTCTTTGCGGTCATGGGCGCGGTGCTGCTCATCGTTCTCATTTGCCGCGGCCACATGCGCGAGCTTACGATCCATCAGATGCTTGTGATGCTCGCGTTTTCACTCTACTTTGGCTTCGCGTCCGCCGGGGTGTCCAATGCCGCTCACGTCGGCGGGCTCATCGCCGGCTTTGTGCTCGCTTTTCCGCTCTCCGTCGGACGTCTCGATGAGCTGCGGGGTTAAGCTGCCGCCAGCGCCGTTATCCGGGCGAAAGCGATCCGTGAATCGGGTGTTTGCCGGATGCAGACATCCGGCGCGCGGCCTCTGAACCCCGGCATCACCAAATATTTACGTTAAGGAGGATATTTGCCATGGACAAATGTATTTTCTGCATGCTTGCCGCGGGGGAGATCCCGACGGCGACTCTTTACGAGGATGATGATTTCCGGGTGATCCTGGACGCCGGGCCGGCGACGCGCGGTCACTGCCTCATCCTGCCGAAGGAGCACTACGCGGACATCTATGAGATTCCGGAGGAGCTTCTCGCGAAGGCGGCGGTTCTCGCGAAGCGCATGGCCGTAAAGCTCACGGACGCTCTGGGCTGCGATGGGTTTAACATCGTGCAGAACAACCGGCCGGTTGCCGGGCAGACGGTCTTCCACTTCCATATCCACCTGATCCCGCGCTATGCAGACGACGGCCAGAGCATCCTCTGGAAACCCTCGAAGCTCACCGATGAAGCGGCCAGAGAGATCCTTGAGGCCGTCTCCCAATGAGAGCTTGCGCGGGCTTTGCGGTGAAACCTGGCCCCGCAGGGGTGTGCCCGCTTTCCTTAAGCGGGCAAAAAGGCATGAAAAAACCCGCGCCGGCATTTGCCGACGCGGGGAGAATGCTTAAGACTTCCGGACCGTCTTTTCGATGAGGTCCGTGATCGTCCGGATCGCGTCGCCCTGTTCGCTTTCCTCCATGGCTTTTACATAAGGCTCGGGGTTTTTGGCCAGGCTCCGCAAAGTGTCGATCAGCTTCTTGGTGGTCAGGGCGTCTTCCTGGAAGACGACGGAGAAGCCCCGGGCCTCAAAGCTCATCGCGTTCAGGATCTGGTCGCCGCGGCTCGACTCCGCCGGCAGCGGGATCAGGAGGTTGGGCTTGTGAAGCGCCGCAATCTCGCAGATCGCATTTGCCCCGGCGCGGGAAACCACGACGTCAGCCATGGCGAAAAGATCGGGCAGCTCATCGGAAATGTATTCGTACTGCATATAACCGCTGCGGCCGACAAGGCCCTCGTCGGTTTTCCCTTTGCCGCACAGATGTACAATGTCAAAGGTCGTGAGAAGCTCGGGGAGAGCCTCGCGCACGGCGCGGTTGACGGCCACAGAGCCTAAGGAACCGCCGATCACCATGACGACGGGCTTCTTTCCGGAAAAGCCGGTGAAAGCCAGGCCCCGCTCACGGCTTCCGCTCAGAAGCTCGGCGCGGATCGGTGTTCCGGTGAGCACGGCCTTTCCCTTGGGAAGCTTTTCCATGGTTTCCGGGAAGTTGCAGCAGATCGCGTCGGCCATGGGCAGACAGATTCGGTTCGCGAGGCCCGGGGTCATGTCGGATTCGTGAGTGATGACCGGAATCTTCAGCAGATGCGCGGAGCGGACGACCGGAACGGAGACGAAGCCGCCTTTGGAAAAAACGATGTCCGGCTGAATGCTTCTCAGATGGGTTCTCGCGTCGTGAACGCCTTTGATCACGCGGAACGGGTCGGAGAGGTTTTTTAAGTCGAAATAGCGGCGGAACTTGCCGACGGAGATCGGATAGTAGGGGATCCCGATATCCTCAATGAGCTTCCGCTCGATGCCGTCATGGGAACCGATATAGCTGATCTCATAGCCGAGCTCCCGAAGGCGCGGGATGAGAGCGATGTTCGGGGTAACATGTCCGGCGGATCCGCCGCCGGTAAGGACGATTTTCTTCATAATATACTCCATGCCGGTCTGTCCGCAGCGGATGCGCGTGCGGGAAGCCGCCTGAATGCTGACTGTTTTCCTTCGTTCACTACTATAATACAAATTGCCGGCATTTGCCAGTACGGGAAATAAAAATAATCATCACACCGCGAACGGTAACAAAATAATTACATTGCCCGCCGATGGCGCTGCGGATCATTCCGGGAACTGAAAAAAACCGATGCTGCATTTGCCGTGGAAAGGACGCTTATGAAAATCACATTTGTCGGGGCGGCCCACGAGGTCACGGGCAGCTGCCATTATCTGGAGGCTGCCGGAAAGAAAATCCTGGTCGATTATGGAATGGAGCAGGGATTTGACACATTTGAGAACATCCCGCTTCCGGCCGCGCCGGCGGAGCTTGATTTTGTTCTCCTGACCCACGCGCATATCGATCACTCCGGCTGCCTGCCGGTTCTGGCCCAGTACGGTTTCGCCGGGCAGATCCTGGCGACCGATGCCACCTGCGATCTCGCGGAGATCATGCTCCGCGACTCCGCCGGCATCCAGGAATTCGAGGCTGAATGGCGCGGCCGGCGGGACGTGCGCCAGGGCCGCGAGCCGTACACGCCCCTCTACACGAGCGACGACGTGGAGCGGATCCTGAAATATTTCCGATCCTGCCCGTACGGGGAAATCCTCGAAATCGCGCCCGGCCTTTGCGTACGCTTCACGGATGTCGGCCATCTTCTGGGTTCGGCCTCCATCGAGGTCTGGGCGACGGAGGAGAACAAGACGGTTAAAATCCTCTTCTCCGGCGATATCGGCAACAAGAACCAGCCGCTTATCAAGGACCCGACGCCCATCGAGGAGGCGGATTATGTCGTCATGGAGTCCACCTACGGCGACCGCAGCCATCCGCAGCGAATCGATTACGCGGCGGCATTTGCCGAGGTCATCCAGAGAACCCTTGAGCGCGGCGGAAATGTCGTTGTGCCCTCCTTTGCCGTCGGCCGGACGCAGGAGATGCTGTATTTTATCCGGCAGATGAAGGAACGCCGCCTTGTGGAAGGCTTTGAGGACTTTGAGGTTTTCGTGGACAGCCCGCTTGCGATCCGCGCGACGGGGATCTTTTCCGACCACACCTGGGACTGCTTCGACGATGAGGCCAGAGCGCTTCTCGCAGACGGCATTGACCCGATCCGCTTTCCGGGCCTTCGGATCGCGACGACGTCGGAGGAGTCCAAAGCGATCAATGAAGACCGTCGCCCGAAGGTTATTATTTCGGCGAGCGGGATGTGCGAGGCCGGCCGGATCAAGCACCATCTGAAGCACAACCTCTGGCGGCCGGAATCGACGATCCTTTTTGTGGGGTATCAGGCGCAGGGAACCCTTGGCCGCCGGCTTCTCGACGGCGCGGACGAGGTGACGCTTTTCCATGAGGAGATCAGCGTCCGCGCGGAGATCTGCCAGCTTCCGGGCGTGTCCGGCCACGCCGACCGCGAGGGCCTGATCGCCTGGGCCGGCGCGCTGAAGAACCCGCCGAAACGGTGCTTCATCGTCCATGGCGAGGATTCGGTGACGGAGCTTTTTGCAAAGACCTTGTCGGAGGCGCTGGGATGGGAAACGACGGCTCCGTACTCCGGAACCGTCTATGACCTTCTGGAGGACCGGCCGGTCCGCGAGACCTTCGGAATCCCCGTCGGCACCAGAGCCGAGCCGGAAAATGCCGGGGAGCCGTCCCTTGAGGCCCGGCGCGGGGAGGAGAAGCAGCGTTTCCGCAGGAAGAAGAGCCAGGATACCTATCGAAGGCTGCTCGCCGCCGCGGAGCGGCTTCTCGCGATGGCAAGGCGGAGCGACGGCCTCGCCAACAAAGACATGGCCCGATTCGCCGACCAGATCACCTCCCTCTGTGACAAATGGGAGTGAGCCGCACTTAGCGTCGGGGCACTGTGAGCAGAACAGAGAGGATCCCGGCCGACGCTCTCCGCCGCTTCGTCAAAATGACCGAATTCCCCGCGGAAACTTTGTGGATTTGTCTATGGAAATCCCGGACGCCGCGGCGTATACTGAGAGCATCAGAAAGCCGCACAGCGGCCAACTCCAGGAGGTAGAAATATGGCATCTCTTTCTTTACAGCATATCGATAAGACCTATTCCAATGGCTACAAGGCCGTTAAGGACTTCAACCTTGAGGTTGCTGACAAGGAATTCATCATTTTCGTCGGCCCGTCCGGCTGCGGCAAGTCCACGACTCTCCGTATGATCGCCGGCCTTGAGGACATCAGCGGCGGTACCTTCATGATCGACGGCAAAGTCATGAATGACGTCGAGCCGAAGGATCGCGACATCGCGATGGTTTTCCAGAACTACGCTCTGTATCCGCATATGACCGTTTTCGACAACATGGCTTTCGGTCTTAAGCTCCGCAAGGTTCCGAAGGAGCAGATCAAGAAGCAGGTCGAAGAGGCCGCGAAGATCCTTGACCTTGACAAGCTCCTTGACCGTAAGCCGAAGGCTCTTTCCGGCGGTCAGAGACAGCGTGTCGCCATGGGCCGTGCGATCGTCCGTAACCCGAAGGTCTTCCTTATGGACGAGCCGCTGTCCAACCTTGACGCGAAGCTCCGCGTTCAGATGAGAACCGAGATCTCCAAGCTTCACGACAGACTCGGCGCTACCATCATCTATGTTACGCATGACCAGACCGAGGCTATGACCCTTGGTACCCGTATCGTCGTTATGAAAGACGGTATCGTACAGCAGATCGACAGCCCGCAGAACCTCTATGATCATCCGGTCAACCAGTTCGTCGCCGGATTCATCGGCTCTCCGCAGATGAACTTCTGCGACTGCCAGGTCACCAATGGCGGCAAGACGGTCGAAGTCGGCGGCTGCAAGCTCGGCCTCAGCGCTCAGCGTGCCGCGAAGCTCGCTCCGTACAGCGGCAAGACCGTCGTTCTCGGCATCCGTCCGGAAGACGTCCACGATGATCCGGACTTCATGGCGAAGCATCAGGAAGCCGTCATCTCCTCCACCATCAAGGTTTACGAGCTCCTCGGCGCCGAAGTTTTCCTGTACTTCGATTTCGCCGGCGCGCAGATGACCGCCCGCGTCAACCCGCGCACCACGGCCCGCACGGGCAGCACCGTCAAGTTCGCCCTCGACATGGAGAAGGCTCACTTCTTCGACAAGGACACCGAGCTTACGATCGTCGACTGATCATCTATAAGAAATCTCTATGCGGTGCAGCCGGCAGCGGCTGCATCGCTTTTTTCGTTCACAGAGCCGTATGCAGCCTTTGCCAGCACGCGGCTAGCGATAAGGGACAGAGGTTCGGCGTTTGCCGCCCACTGACCTGTTGTTTCACAGAGCCGCGGAAGGCTTTCGCCAAAGGAGCTTTCGGCGAAAGCCCGCATTGA
>CACZBB010000131.1:0-4640 GCA_902779245.1 uncultured Lachnospiraceae bacterium
TTATGAAATTTACATATCCCGCGGTATTTAAAAAGACGGAGGATGGCCGTTACAAGGGATATTTTCCGGATCTTGCGATGTGTGAGGCGGAGGGCGGAGATCTCGACGACGCGATCCGCAGCGCGATCGAGGCCGAGGCGGACTGGATCCGCCTGGAGCTTGAGGAGGAGGAGCCGGAATTTCCGCCGATCAGCGACATACATTCGATTGCGCTCGCGGAGGGTGAATTCGTGCGCAGCATCGGTGTGAACATTCGGTTTTATGAAGGCTGGGACGAGTGAGGAAGCGGCAGCTTAAGGCCGGGCAGCCACCGAAGCGGACGGCTAAGCTCCGCTTCGGCCTGCTTCTTGCCGTGGTTTTTCTTGCGGCCTGGCTGGCCGCCCTTTGGAGAAACCGCGGGGAAACCGTGCGGGAAAGCTATGTCACGTCGGAGCTGCGGGCGGATCCCGTCTTTGGCGAGGGCTCCCGTTTCTCAAGAAGCCTCGTCACGGTCGATCCCTCGAAGATCCCGGAATACGCCGGCGCGGACGTTATCGAGCTGAACGAAGACCGGCCCGGATTCTCGGAATATGATATCCGGCATTTGGACGGAGAACACTACTGCCCGCTGGATCAACTCGGACGCTGCGGGCCGGCATTTGCCAGAATCGATGCTTCGATGATGCCCGCAAAGGAGCGGGAGAGCCTCGGAGGAATCCGCCCGAGCGGCTGGCATACGGTGAAATATCCGGAGCTGATCGAGGACCGGTATCTCTACAATCGCTGTCATCTGATCGCCTATGCCCTGACCGGAGAAAATGCAAATGCCCGGAACCTTTTTACCGGGACGCGCTATCTGAATGTTTCCGTCATGCTGCCCTTCGAGCGGGAGGTGCTTCGGGCGCTGCGGGCGGCAAAAGGGCCGGTCCTTTACCGCGTGACGCCGTATTTTAAGGCAAATGAGCTTGTCGCGCGGGGCGTGGAGATGGAGGCATATTCCGTGGAGGATTGTGGCGAAAGCCTCTGCTTTCATGTGTTTTGCTACAATGTCCAGCCGGGGATCTCCATCGATTACGCGACCGGGGAGAGCCGCGCCGTCAAGGGAGACGGCCGGAGGTGAGTCTGCCGCGGCCGCCGGCTGTTTCTGGTCACACGGTGACCAGAAACGAAGGCGTTTTGCAATGAAATCGCCCTGCGGGCGATGGCACGCCTCAGTGTACAGAAAACAGTCCAGTGGACGGGCGAGTGTTTGGCACGGGAGTGACTTGTAACCGCCGGCTTCCTGTCCGATGGCCGTCACCGCAAAGCCTGTGACCGGGCTATATTAAGGAGGAAGGATCGTGGAGAAGACAGGGCTGGTTCATCTCTATACGGGAGACGGCAAGGGGAAGACGACGGCGGCCGTGGGGCTTTGCGTCCGCGCGGCCGGCAGAGGGCTGCGGGTCGTCTTTGTCCAGTTTCTGAAAAACGGGCAGAGCGGAGAGCTGGCGCCGCTCCGGAGCCTGGGCGTGAACGTCCGCAGCGGCGGCGTCGGGACCTTTGTGTCACGGATGAACGAGACGGAAAAAAAGGAGACGAGGGAGCGCATGAACGCGCTGCTTACGGAGACGCTGGAAATGCCGGCGGATCTGCTTGTCCTGGATGAGGCCTGCGTGGCGGTCAGCCTCGGCATGCTGGACGAGGGGCTTCTTCGGAAAGCCGTGGAAGAACGCCCGGACGGGCGGGAGCTCGTCCTCACCGGGCGCGGGGCGAAGCCCTGGATGCGGGAGGCCGCGGACTACGTGACGGTCATGGAAGGGGAAAAGCATCCCTTTAACCGGGGGGTGGCGGCCCGGGAAGGCATCGAGTATTGAGGGAAGGTATGGAAAGGAGAGGAAAGCCATGTTTGGAAAGAAGAAAGCCGCGAAGAAGTCCTTTGATCCGACGAAGGTGGAGCCGGTGCTGCGCGTGAGCATCTGCACGGGGGAGAAGGTCGCGGGCTTTAGGGACCTGGTGAGCGGGAAGGTCGTCGACGAAATGCTGATCGGCAGCGAGGAGGACCTTGCGCGCTTCAAGGAAATGTACGGGATCACGGAGCTGAAGAAGGTGTATTAAATAAAGCCCGGCCGCGGGAGGAGAGCTGCCGGGAGACCGGCGCGCGGAACACGAAAAAAGCAGGGAACGGCATAAGCCGCCCCTGCC
This sequence comes from uncultured Lachnospiraceae bacterium, assembly GCA_902779245.1. Lineage (GTDB taxonomy): Bacteria > Bacillota > Clostridia > Lachnospirales > Lachnospiraceae > Chordicoccus. The sequence goes on from CACZBB010000131.1 coordinate 2,161, forward strand.
TTTTTTCGATTGTGATTTTACAGCGTGTCGTCCCGCTTGATGTAGCCGGGGCTGTCGAGGCTGGCGCAGATTTCCTTCGTTCTGAGAATCTTCGCCCATTTGTCGATGACCTGGCCTTCGATGTGGACGCCTTCGCCGATCTTGACGTAGGCGGAAATGATGCAGTTCTTAACGGTCGCGCCTTCGGAGATGGTAACGCTTCGGCCGATGACGGAATTCTCAACGGTTCCCTTGACGATGCAGCCGTTGGAGATCATGGAGTTCTTGACGATCGCCGTGTCATAGTACTTGGTCGGGCAGGTGTCGGTCGTGCGGGTGTAGATCGGCCAGTCCGGACGGAAGAGGGAATCGGCATTTGCCATATTCAGAAGATCCATGTTGGCGTCTACATAGTCGCGAAGGCTGCGGCAGTCCGCAAAGTATCCTTCGTGACGGATCGCCTTAACGACCAGGGCGTTCGGCTCACCGGCATGGCGGCACTTCTCGTGGATGATCTGGGAAAGGCTGCAGCCGGATATAGGTAGCCATGGAGACATTGGCGCAGGCCTCGTTGCCGAGGTTCTGGACGATGCCGTGGATGACGTTGCCGTCGCCGCAATCCACCAGCTTGCTGGAGAGGAAGTCTTCCTTCGCGGTGCTGACCTGGTGGTAGAGCACGGAGATGTCCGCGCCGGAGGCGATGTGCTCTTTCAGAGCCTTGTTGTAATCCTGCGCGTAAACCATGTAGGACGGCGCGAGGACGACATACTCGCGGTGGCTCTTCTCAAGGACGCTGCGGTTCTCATAGATGGCCTGAACGTCGGTGTCATAGACATCGTTGAACTTGCCGGCCTCGGAGAAGAGGACCTGGATGCCGCCGCTCTTGGAGTTGATGTTGTAGTGACGGCCGCTCCCGACATGCTCGACCAGCGAGCGCGGGTTCTTGCCGGCATAGACATGGATGCGGTCGATGCCGCTGTTGGACATGTTGGAGAGGGGGAAGTCGACGACGCGGTAACGGCCGAGGAAGGAAAATGCGCCGATGGGGCGGTAGTCCTTAAGACCCTTGACGCGGATGCGGCTGCCCTCAGAAATGATGATTCCTAATACATTAGCCATGGTTTGAAACCCCCTTTACACGTTATTCGCGATGAGCGCGATCTTCTCGCTGCCTTCCTCGCCGACAACAGCGCCCGCGGAGATGCGGACGTTATCCGCCACAAGGGCGCGGGTGACGACGGCGCCGGCTTCCACAACAGCGCCGGGCATCAGCACCGAGTCGATGACCTTGGCTCCCGGGGCTACGACGGTATCCGTGAAGAGGACCGAATGGTGAACCTCGCCTTCCACGCGGCAGCCCTGTGTGATGTACGCACGGTCGATTTTCGCGTCCGGGCCGATATACTGCGGAAGCGAGATGGTATCCTGCGTGTAGATCTTCCAGCCGCTGTCGTTGAGGTCGAGGCTCGGCTCCTTGTCGTCGTCGAGAAGGTCCATATTGGCTTCCCAGAGAGAATCGATCGTTCCGACATCCTTCCAGTAGCCCTTGAACTCGTAGGCGATCAGCTTCCGGTTATCCGCAAGCAGCGCAGGAATGATGTCCTTGCCGAAATCGTGGGAGGAGGTATCGCTGTTCATGTCGATGACGAGCTTTTCGCGGAGGGTCTTCCAGGTGAAGATGTAGATACCCATGGAAGCAAGGTTGCTCTTCGGGTTCGCCGGCTTCTCCTCGAATTCCACGATATCTCCGTTCGCGTCTGTGTTCATGATACCGAAGCGAGGGGCTTCCTTCCACGGCACCTGCAGGACGGCGATCGTAACGTCCGCGTTTCTGGCCTTGTGCTCGTCGAGCATCGCGTCATAGTTCATCTTATAGATATGGTCGCCGGAGAGAACTAACAGATATTCGGGCTCATAGGTGTCGATGAAATCGATGTTCTGGGAGATGGCATCCGCCGTGCCGCGGTACGCGTCGACGCTTCCGCTGCTGGCTTTTTCCCGGGGCGGGAGGACGAAGACGCCGCTGTCGCGGGTGTCGAGACCCCAGCGTCCGCCGGCAGCTACATAGCTGTTCAGGATAACGGACTCATACTGTGTCAGGACGCCGACGACGTTGATGCCGCTGTTGGCGCAGTTGCTCAGGGGGAAGTCCACGATGCGGTATTTCCCGCCGTAAGCCACGGCTGGTTTCGCGACCTTGTTCGTCAGATCGTACAGACGGCTTCCGCGGCCGCCAGCCAGGATCATGGCTAACATTTTGTTTTGCTTCATATTAAGACCTCGCTTTCCTTAAGGATCTGGTGACACTGCCGCCCTCATTGGCGGCGAATCCGGCACAAGCGCCGGCCACGGCATAAGGCCACCGACGGCTGCCTCCTGTACGGGACGCGCGGATCGGCACCCCGCGGAATGAACAGCGAAAGTGAGCCGTGCAGGTACTTATATTGTAACATATAATTAGAAAAAAGCGAACGAAAAGAATGAAGTTTATGCAATTTTTT
>CACZBB010000131.1:4666-15191 GCA_902779245.1 uncultured Lachnospiraceae bacterium
CCGTGTCCCGGGGCACGGGCGTATGTACGGAATTCAGCCGAAGGAGACATCGGAAAGGGAGGTATGCATGGGATTTTTTAATAGGAAGAAAAAGGTTCAGACGGAGGAAGAGAAGGAGGTGTTTGTCGAGGAGCTCCCGCGGGAAGAAACGGAGACGAAAGCCGAAGCGGATACGAATGCCCGCGCACAGGAAAGCAACGGGCAGGAGGGAACCTTCTCGCCGCAGGCGATGCGTATTTTTCCGCCGCAGGCAAAGCTTCCGGAGGACGGAGACGCGGAGAAGCTGTTAAGCTTTCTTGTGGATAAGCATCGCGAGGAAAATAATCAGAAGTCCATGGCTTCGGTGTTAAGCGCCCTGCCGCCGGCGAAGTTCTGGGTGCCGATGCGGATCCTCCTTCATAAAGAAGATATGGAGCGGATTCAGACCGCCGGACAGGGCGAGCGCGTTATGCCGCAGAAGCCGGTCCGGTTTACGGCGGATATCTTAAAAAACGGGGACGGAAAAAGCTTTTTCCCGGTCTTTATTCTTGCGGAGGATATTCCGGAGGAATATCACAGGAAGTTTCAGTGGACGCAGCTTTACTCGGGTCATTGTCTGGGAAATGTCGTTCGGAATGAGAAGCTTTCGGGGCTTGTCATCAATCCCTTCACGTCCGGCCTCGTGCTCCCGAGGGAGATGCTCATGAAGATCATCACGGTCCGTGATCAAAAGCCGGAGGAGACGGAAGCGCAGGAGTGAGCCTTGACAGATGCGGCATTTGCCGAAAGACAGCGTTTTCCGCAAGGAACGACACATGGAGGGAGATTTCATGAAGAAAATATTAGCGGCCGTCCTTTCATTTGCCATGGCGTTCTCGCTTGTGGCCTGCGGAGGGACGGAAAAGAAGGAGGCTGACACGCCCAGGAAAACGGACGTAGCCTTCATCACGGATACGGGAAATATTGATGACCAGTCCTTCAACCAGCAACCAGTATACGTGGGCCGGCGTGCAGGAGTTTGGAAAAAAGCATGAGCTGTCCACGAATTATTACAAGCCGTCGGAGGATTCCGACGCCGCGAGAATCGAGCAGATGGATAACGCCATCCGGGACGGCGCGAAGGCCGTGGTCATGGCCGGCTATCTCTTTGCGAATTCCCTTGCCGTTGTGCAGAAAAAGTATCCGGAGGTGACCTTTGTCGCCGCGGACATGGGGCTCGGCGATCTTGCGGAGCCGGCGAAGAACACGGCGCTGATCAGCTACCGCGATGAGCAGGCCGGGTACCTGGCAGGTTTTTCGGCGGTTAAGGACGGTTACAAAAGGCTGGGCTTCCTTGGCGGGGTGGCGGTTCCGGCGGTTATCCGTTTTGGTTACGGCTTCGTGCAGGGCGCGGACGCGGCCGCAAGGCAGGAAGGAATCTCGGATGTCAGCATCCGCTACTGGTATTCCGGATCGTTTACGGCAAATGATGATATTAAGGCGAAGATGGACAGCTGGTACTCGGATTTCGATAACGGCACGGAGGTCATCTTTGCCTGCGGCGGATCGATCTGCAATTCCTGTATTGCCGCGGCGCAGGTCAACGACGGAAAGATGATCGGGGTGGATATCGACCAGTCGGTGCTGGATCCCTGCGTGATCACCTCCGCGCTTAAGGAGCTGTCCGCCTCCGTGCAGATCGTTCTTGAGGACAGCCTGTTTAACGGCTGGAAGCTCAGCGACCAATATGCCGGGAAGGAGAGCAAGCTCGGCGCGGCCGAGGGCTGTGTCGGCCTGCCGATGGAGACCTCAAAGTTCAGGAAGTTTACCGTGGAGGATTACGAGAAGCTGATGATCGCGATGTCGGACGGATCACTGGTCGTAGACAGCAGCTATGATTCCGCGGTAAAGCCCGCGGTCACGAACGTGACGGTGGATTACCAGGATTAACGGAAGGGGGAGGCAGAGATGGCGGAAGATTATGTCATTGAGATGCTCCACATTACGAAAGAATTCCCGGGCATCAAGGCCAATGACGACGTGACGCTCCAGCTTCGCCGGGGTGAGATTCATGCCCTTCTGGGTGAAAACGGCGCCGGCAAAAGCACGCTGATGAGCGTCCTTTTCGGGCTGTACACGCCGGAGAAGGGCGTGATCAAAAAGGACGGCCGGGAAGTTAAGGTCAGTGACCCGAACGAGGCCAACCGTCTCGGCATCGGCATGGTACACCAGCATTTTAAGCTTGTGGAATGCTTTTCGGTTCTTGACAATATTATTCTCGGGGTCGAGGAAACGAAGCACGGGATCCTTCAGTATGAAGAAGCGCGGAAGAAGGTCATGGCGCTTTCCGAGAAATACCGGCTGAAGGTGGATCCGGACGCGCTGGTCGAGAATATCACCGTGGGCATGCAGCAGCGCGTCGAGATCCTGAAAATGCTCTACCGCGATAACGAGGTTCTGATTTTTGACGAGCCGACGGCGGTGCTGACGCCCCAGGAAATCGACGAGCTCATGGAGATCATGAGGAATTTCCGAAAAGAGGGGAAGAGCATCCTGTTCATTACCCACAAGATGGCGGAAATTCTGGCGGTCGCGGACCGATGCACCATCCTTCGGAAGGGCCGGGGCATCGGAACGGTGGACGTGGCCGGGCAGACGCCGGAATCGCTTTCCCGCCTTATGGTCGGGCGTGATGTAAAGCTGAAGGTGGAAAAAAAGCCCTCGGTGCCGGGCGAGACGGTCCTGGAGGTCCGGGATATGGTCGTGCCGAGCAGGAGCCATAACAACAACGCGGTCAAGGGCGTGTCCTTTAACGTCCGCCGGGGGGAGATCGTCTGTATCGCCGGCATTGACGGCAACGGGCAGACGGAGCTGGTCTACGGTCTCGCGGGGCTTGAGAAGATCACCCGCGGAACGGTCAGACTCTGCGGGACGGATATGACCAATCTGCCGGTCCGGGCGCGCAGCAAGCTGGGAATGAGCCATATTCCGGAGGATCGCCATAAGCATGGCCTCGTTCTGGATTATTCGCTGGAGCAGAATCTGGTTCTCCAGAGATACTGGCAGCCGGATTTCCAGAGAAGCGGGGTGATCCGGAAGGACGCCGTGCGCACGTACGCCGAGCGGCTGATCGGGGCATATGATATCCGCTCCGGGCAGGGCCCGGTCACGGTCGTCCGCTCGATGTCCGGAGGCAACCAGCAGAAGGCCATTATCGCCCGCGAGATCGATAAGCAGCCGGAGCTTCTGATTGCGGTGCAGCCGACCCGGGGCCTTGATGTCGGCGCGATCGCTTCCGTTCATCAGGAGCTGGTCGCTCAGCGGGACGCGGGAAAGGCCGTGCTTCTGGTCTCTCTGGAGCTTGAGGAGGTCATGAATCTTCCGGACAGGATCCTTGTTATGTATGAGGGCGAGATCGTCGGAGAATTTGACCCGGCGAAGACAAATGTTCAGGAGCTGGGCATCTATATGGCCGGGGCCGGCGCGAAAATCGCCGGATCGCCCCGTCTGGATAAGTTTGTCGATAAGGTTTTGGACAAGCGCGAAAAGAGAAAGGAGGCCGGAAGAAAATGAAGAAAAAACCGCTTGCGCAGAATGCCGCGCTGGTCAGCGTGCTGGCGAGTATTCTGTCCATCGTGATCGGCCTTTTGATTGGTTTTGTCGTGCTGCTCCTCGTCAATCCCGGCGCGGCGGCCGAGGGCATGGCGGCCATGCTGGGAACCGGCTTTTCGAGCCTTGATAAATTCGGCAAGGTCTTATATCAGACGGCGCCGCTTCTGCTCTGCGGCCTCTCGGTCGGCTTTGCCTTTAAGACGGGGCTGTTCAACATCGGCGCGTCCGGACAGTTTACCATGGGCGCGTTCTTCGCCCTTTACGCGGCGATCGTCCTGCAGCTTCCCTGGTGGGCCTGCCTGATCTTTTCGATGGTGGGCGGCGCGATCTGGGGGATCTTTCCGGGGCTCTTCAAGGCGTTCTTTAATGTGAACGAGGTCATCACGTCGATCATGTTTAACTGGATCGGCATGTATCTTGTGAATATTCTCTGCGCCAACACGCCGAAGATTTTAGCTTCCGCCTGGGGCGCGACCAACTCGGACCGCACGGCGGCCATCGCGGACGCGAACGCCGGGGCGCTGATCCCGTCGGGACCGATGAAGGCGGTGTTCGGAGACTCGAGCTGGATCAACATCAGTATCTTTATCGCGATCCTTGCGGCCATCGTCATCTGGTTTATTCTGGAAAAGACCACCTTCGGCTATGAGCTGAAGGCTTGCGGCAATAATAAGGAAGCTTCCCGCTATGCCGGTATCAACGCGAACCGAAACGTGGTGATCTCCATGGTGATCGCCGGCGCGCTTTCGGGGCTTGGCGGCGGCATCTACTTCCTGGCCGGCACCATCCAGTATGTTCTCGTAAAATCCATTCTCGGCATGGGCTTTAACGGAATCCCGGCAGCCCTCCTTGCGAGCTCCAACCCGATCGGAACCATATTCAGCTCGCTGTTCATCAGCTATCTGCAGGTCGGAGGGGCGTCCATGCAGCCGAATTTCTCCTCGGAGTCCACGGACATCATCGTTTCCGTCATCATTTATCTGGCGGCCTTCGCGCTGCTGATGCGGCAGCTGATCGTGAAGGTGCTGACGAAGAGAAAAGATAAGGAGGCAAAGGTATGAGTCTATTATTTAATATCATTTCTCTTACCATCGTCTTTGCCGTCCCTCTGATGCTGGTGGCTTTGGGCGGTATGTTTTCGGAGCGCTCCGGTGTCGTCAACATTGCTCTCGAAGGCATTATGGTGATCGGCGCCCTCTGCTCCTGTTTTACGCTGAGCGCCCTGGACAAGAACGGGTTCGGACCTGCGCACCCGCAGCTTTCCATGTTTTTGGCCGTTCTGGTCGCGGCGGTCACGGGAATGATCTTCTCGCTTCTGCTTGCATTTGCCGCGATCAACCTGAAGGCGGACCAGACCATCGGCGGAACCGCCCTCAACACCTTTGCGCCGGCATTTGCCATCGTCCTCACCTGGGCCATTCAGGGACAGGGCATCACCACGATTCAGATTCCGAGCTGGATACGCATTAAAGCGTCCGATTTCGGATTCACGGAGCTGCATCCGATCATCAAGACGCTGTTTTTTAAGTACAGCTATATGACGACCCCCATCGCGATTGTTCTGCTTGTGGTTTCGTATATCGTGCTGTACAAGACGCGCTTTGGCCTTCGCCTCCGGGCTTGCGGCGAGCATCCGCAGGCGGCCGATTCGGTGGGCATTAACGTGTACCGTATGCGGTACGCCGGTGTGCTGATCTCGGGCTTCCTCGGCGGCATCGGGGGGCTGGCTTATACGGTCGCGATCGGCTCCGGCTTCAACGCCAGCGTCGGGGGCTACGGCTTCCTTGCCCTCGCGGTCATGATCTTCGGGAACTGGAAGCCTCTCTATATCGCGGGTTCGGCGATTTTCTTCGCGCTGTTCAAGGTCATCGCGGCCTATAACGCGGCGATCCCGTTCCTGCCGAGCTTCGGCGGGCTCAAAGAGCGCTCCTCCCTCTACCAGATGCTGCCCTATGTCGTGACGATGCTCGTGCTGATCTTCACGTCGAAAAAGTCCCGCGCGCCGAAGGCGGAAGGCATCCCCTACGATAAGGGCAAGCGCTGAGGGGGCAGAGTATGAACGATAAAGTCGAAGCTTTCGGGGAATTTCTTTCCGGCAGGATCCCCAGGCATCCCGAGATGGTTCGGCGGATCCTTGCCCTGACCTATCATCTTCTGTCCCTTCAGGCCTGGCGCTTCCCCTCGAAGAAGTACGGAAAAGCCCGCGAATACCTTCAGGGGTACACCGCGAAGGTCATCGGCGACATGCTCCAAAGCCCCAGAAACTCGGCGGTGGTGAACATTTTCATGCCCTGTGAGATCTTTCATGCCCTGAACCTTCGCGTGACGGCCCCCGAAGCGCTGGCCGTCTATGTCACCAACACCGCCTGCGAGCAGCCGTTTATCAAGGAGGCGGAGGCCAATGGCGCCGCGGAGACGTTTTGCTCGTTTCATCGGGTGCTTCTTGGCCTTGCCGAGACCGGAATCCTCCGGAAGCCCGCGCTGATCGCGCACACGACCCTTGCCTGCGATGCCAACCAGCTCTCGTTCCGCCGTCTGGAGGAGCTCTGGGGATGTCCGCGAGCCGTGATCGATGTCCCGCTGGATACCTCGGCGGAGGCCGTCGCCTTTGTCGCGGAGCAGCTGGAAAAGCTTGTGCCGCTCGCCGAGGAAGCCGCCGGACGGAGGCTGGAAACCGACAAGCTGAAGGAAGCCGTCGCGCTCTCCGCCGAAAGTCAGGCGTATTTCGAAAAATACCTCGCGTCCCGGGCAAAAGTGCATTTGCCGGAAGCCATGACTCCCGAGCTTCTTAACGTGATCAATAATCATCTGTATCTCGGAACCAAAGAATCCGAACACGCCAACCGGCTGCTTTGCGGGGACGTATCCTCCGCTAAGCCCATCGGCAAGCGCAAGAAGATCCTCTGGATGCATGTTCTGCCGAATTATCAGGAGGAGGTCAAGGCGATCTTTCAGGGGGAAACGGACGTGGAGGTTATTGGCTGCGATCTGGCCTACGACGCGCTTGTTCCGATGAATCCGGAAAAGCCCTTCGAGAGCATGGCCCGGCGCGTCGTCCAAAGCTCCTACAACGGTCCCGGCAGCCGCCGGATCGGCGAGACCCTCCGCCGCGCACGGCAAATGTCCGCCGACGGGGTGATTATTTTCTGCCAGTGGGGCTGCAAACAGACCCAGGGGCTGGCTTATGAAGCCAAAAAAGTCTTCGAGGCCAATGGCTTTCCGACGCTGGTTCTGGACGGCGATGGCTGCGACCGGACCAATGCCGCCACCGCGCAGGCGACGACCCGCGCCAGCGCCTTCCTGGAGGAGCTGCGGGAGTATCTCTACGTGTAAGTGACTGGCCGTTTTGCAATGAAATCGCCCTGCGGGCGATGGCAAAATGCAGGTCAGCGACAATCTATAATTTTATGGTTCATACACAGGTTGATTTATGTCACTGGCCCGTGCCAAACAGCGAGTGTTTGGCACGGGAGTGACTTGTAACCAGGTTGATTTATGTCACTGGCCCGTGCCAAACAGCGAGTGTTTGGCACGGGAGTGACTTGTAACCTGTATTCAGCTTATTTTCTGCAAGCCTTGAGGTGGATATCTTGGTTACTTATATATGTAAATATACGCCGGTTGAGCTTCTTTCCGCGCTTGGGCAGATCTCCGACGCTCCGAACGAGGAGGTGGAGGATTTCGCGTCGGCGGACGCGTACCTTCACAGCAGCGTCTGTGCCCACGCGCGGCAGCTGTTTTCCGTGCTCATCGAAGAATCCGGCAGCCCGCGTCCGTTAATTGAAAGACAAAGTTCTGAGCGCGGCGAAGAATCTTCCCAAAAAGCGGCTCAATGTCATCCTGAGCGAAGCGAAGGATCTCTAAAATATCCTTATCCGGAGGAGAAAAATGCGTGCCGCGGGCGCTGTGAAGGTCCCCGGCATCTCGTTCTCACGACCTGCTGTGACAGTATCCGCCGGGTCGCCGACGCTCTCCCGCAGGGGCTCTTCGATACACACACAATGCTCGACCTTCCGCACCGCGCGGACGATGTGTCCGCGCGGCTTTATGGGCGGGAGCTGGAGCGGCTTCTGAAAACCTTCTCTCAGAAGGAAAAGGCGGACGGACAGGAGTCTTTGGAAGAGATGGCCGGAGCGGAGAGTGATCCGCAGACAGTGACCGGCATGGAAAAAAGTGCCGACGCGGCGAAAGGATGCCAGGAAGACGGGATCGGAAATTTATTATCGGTCAGCCGGCGAAGGAAGCTTCTGGACGCCTGGACAGCCTCCGCGGAGGAAAACGAAGCATTTGCCGAAAACTGTCCGGACGGGTTTCTTGCGCTCCTCGGCGCGCGGACCGGCCGGCAGCTTTTTGCGCAGCTCGAAAGCCGTCTGCCCCTGCCCGTGATCGACCTGACCTGCGGCGGGAAGCGGCATTTGTCCGGGCCTCCGGAAGGGGCGGAGTCTTTGAAGGACAGGGAACTGCTTACGGCCTATGCCAGGGCGCTTCTTTCGCAGATCCCCTGTATGCGCATGGAGAACATCTCACGGCGGGAGCGGCTGCTGAAAAGCCCGGGCCTTCGCGGCATCCTTTACCACACGGTCCGGTTTTGTGACTATTACGCTTTCGAGTACGCCGCGCTGCGGAAAAAGACGGCGCTGCCGATGCTGAAGCTCGAATCCGATTTTACCGCCCAGAGTGAAGGGCAGCTCGCTACCCGCATTTCCGCCTTTGCCGAGAGCCTGAAGTCTGCCGCCCGAAAACCGTCCGCACCGTCCCGCCGGCCGGAAGCCGGCCGGATGTCAATCGGCGGGCCGGCGCTTCCGCGCGACCCGTCCCTCGTTTTCATCGGCATCGACAGCGGCTCGACAACGACAAATGCCGCCGCTCTCGGGAGCGACGGCCGTCTTCTGGCTTCCTGTGTTCTTCGGACCGGCCCCCGCGCCGCGGACGCGGCCGCCAAGGCCCTGACCAATGTCCGCTCCGCGCTGCCGGAGGGGGCCCGAATCGCCTGCGTCTTCGCCACCGGCTACGGCCGTGACTACATTGCCTTTGCCGACGGAACGCGCACGGAAATATCCTGTCACGGGAAAGGCGCGAATTATCTGTACGCAAATGCTCGCTGCGTCATTGACATCGGCGGTCAGGACAGCAAGGTCATCTGTCTCGGAGAGGGCGGAGAGGTCACGAATTTCGTGATGAACGACAAATGCGCGGCCGGGACGGGGAGGTTTCTTGAAATGATGGCCGCCACGCTGGAGATGAAGCTCCCGGAGCTGAGCCGTCGGGGGCTGTCCTGGAAAAAAGAGATCACGATCTCCTCCGTATGCACCGTTTTCGCCGAGTCCGAGGTGGTTTCCCTGATCGCGCAGAATAACGCGATCGACGATATCGTCCATGCCCTGAACAAATCCGTCGCCGTAAAGACGGTTTCCATGGTTCGCCGCGTCCGCGGGGAAGGACCTTTTGTCATGACCGGCGGGGTCGCGAGAAACGAGGGGCTCGTCCGCGAGCTTTCCCGTCAGCTCGGCGAGTCCGTCCTCGTCCCGAAAACCCCAGACCTCGCCGGCGCCATCGGCGCCGCTCTGCTCGCGATGGAGAGCATGTGAGCGGCCGCGGAATGTCCGGCCCGGTTTTTAATCACTCCTCAACATGCTCCAGTCCCTGGTTGATGATGGTGCGGACGTGATCGTCGGCAAGAAAATAATAGACCGATTTACCGTCGCGGCGATTTCCGACGAGCTTGGCCTGCTTAAGGATCCGAAGCTGGTGGGAGATCGCCGATTGTGTCATGCCCAGCGTCTCCGCCAGGTCACAGACGCAGATCTCCGCCTCAAACAGGGCAAAGAGAATCCGGATGCGCGTACTGTCCCCGAAGACCTTGAAAAGCTCCGCCAGATCATAAAGCTCATCCTCTTTCGGCATGTGCGCGCGCACATCCCGCACCTTATCCGCATGCACCTCGACAAATTCACAGCGCTCAATATCCTGTATGGTCATAGAATTCTCCCTTCCGCCGCGTCCGATATCCTCCAAAAAATATCCAAAGACTATCCGGATATAATCCATAAAGCTATCCATTTCTTTAAAAATGAGTGGCTTGATGTTTTGCACAAGAATATAACGGCAATTTCGTGAAAGATTCCGGTATTGCCTCTTTTCCGCCGGCATATTATGATAGCGCCAGAGGACTTGTTTCGGAAGGCCGCCGCGAGAAAGCCGGCAGCCGGCGCCCACTCTTTTACTATGATATCATATCTTCCAAGGCTCGGCAACGCAGGTGCCGGACCTTTTGCCCCTGACATCGTCAGTTTTCATTTCCCGGAGGAAAAACAATGGAATATATGAAATTAGCGGCGCTGCTTCTTGCGGCGGCGGCGGCCTTTTTCGACCTTCGCACCGGAAAAATCCCCAACCGGCTGACATTTTCCGGACTCGGAGCGGGAATCGTCCTTTCCTGCCTCCTGTTTCCGGGCGGAGCCTTTCAGGGGCTTTTGGGTTCGCTGCTCGGCGCCGGCCTGCCCTTTCTGCTTCTTTTTCTGCCGTTTTGCCTTCGCATGATCGGCGCGGGTGACGTAAAGCTCCTCATGGCGCTGGGAGCCCTCGCGCTATGGCCCGGAATTCTTCGCCTGCTTTTCTGGACGCTGATCTTCGGAAGTGTCATTTCCCTGGGCATCATGGCCGGACGCACGGGGATCCTTCCAAGAATACGTTACTTTGTCGGTTATATGCGCGGACTCTTTGCCGGGATCGTCGAACCCTACCGGCAGGCGGACATGAAGACGGAGACGATGCATTTCGCGGTCCCGGTACTGTTCGGCACGGTGCTGTGGCTCATGCTCCCGTAGCAGCTTGAAATTGCGGAAAAAGCGCTGCTGCTTAGGAGCTGTCACGAAATAAAATGTACAGATTGCGTAGGATATTTTTCCGAGGGCAAGGAAGAAAGCCGAAGTCGTAGCGGGCTACGACAAGGTTT
>CACZBB010000132.1 GCA_902779245.1 uncultured Lachnospiraceae bacterium
ACCTGCCGCACCGGGAAGGATCAGAAAAACAAATTCTTGTTTTCCATCCTTCCTTCTGTGCCGGACCTGCCGCGCCGGGAAGGATCAAACGAGCAGATTCTTGTTTTCCATCCTTCCTTCTGCACCGGAAAGGATCAAACGAGCAGATTCTTGTTCGCCATCCTTCTTGCCGCGCCGGACCTGCCTCGCCGGGAAGGAAGGACAGACCTGTTTCTCTCTACCTCGCGACTTCCCCGAAGTTGTGCATGAGCGGCCCGGATCCCTTTCCGAGATCCAGCATCGCGGCCAGCGCACCCGAAAGATACACCTTCGCCCTCTCGACCGCCTCCTCCAGGCCGCAGCCCTTCGCGAGGTTCGAGGCGATGGCGCTTGAGAGCGTACAGCCGGTCCCGTGGGTGTTCGGATTCTCGATCCGCCGTCCCGCAAACCAGACCGGGTCACCCCCCGGGCGGCACAGGACATCGTTCGCGTCGTTCACCCGGTGGCCGCCCTTCACGAGAACCGCGCAGCCAAAGCGTCCGGCCAGAACCCTTGCGGCCGCCTCCATCTCCCCCTCGTTCCGGATCGGCAGGTCCGCCAGAAGCTCAGCCTCCGGAATGTTCGGGGTGATGACGGCCGCGAGCGGAAGCAGGCATTTTTTCAGCGTCTCCACCGCCTCCTCAGCGATCAGCCGCGCCCCGCTGGTCGCCACCATCACCGGATCGACGACGATATTTTTCGCGCCGTAGCGCGCGAGCCGCTCCGCGATGACCTCGATGAGCCCGGCCGACGATACCATTCCGACCTTCACCGCGTCGGGAAAAATGTCCTCGAACACCGCGTCCAGCTGCTGCCCGAGGAACTCGGGCGTAACCTCCATAATTCCGCGCACGCCGGTGGTGTTCTGCGCGGTCAGCGCCGTCACGGCGCTCATCGCGTAAACCCCGTTCATCGTCATCGTCTTGATGTCCGCCTGAATGCCGGCGCCTCCGCAGGAATCCGATCCCGCGATCGTCAATGCTTTTTTCATCTTCGCTCCTTTCCAAAAGCACTTCCTTTTTTATAGCGGCCGAAGGTGGTGCCCCCGATCGACCGCTTTTAGCTGCCGGTCACAGGTGGCCGGCAGCGCCTGCGTTCAATCCAGATCCCGTACCCTGGCCGCCAGCTCCTCCGCGGCTCTCCGGATATCCGCCTGCGCGTAGATCGCGCTGATCACCGCGATTCCCACGATGCCGCTGCCCTTAAGCTCCGCGACATTGTCCCGGGTGATCCCCCCGATCGCAATGACCGGGATCGAGACCGCCCGGCAGATCGCCGCCAGCGTCTCCCGGGAAACCTCCACGGCATCGTCCTTAGACCCGGTCGGGAAAACCGCCCCGACGCCAAGGTAATCCGCTCCCCGCCTTTCGGCCAGCACCGCCTGCTCAACGGTCTGGGCGGACACCCCGAGGATCTTGTCCGGCCCGATCAGCGCCCGGACATCCCCGGCTTCCATGTCGCTCTGCCCGACATGCACGCCGTCCGCGTTCATCCGCAGGGCAATTTCCACATTGTCATTAACGACAAATGGCACTCCGTATTCCTTCGCCATGGCCTGGAGCTCCACGGCCTCCTCGTAGAATTTCTCCTCCTCCAGGGTCTTCTCGCGCAGCTGCAGAAACGTCACGCCGCCCTCAAGGCTCTCCCGCACAACCTCCGAAAGCTTCCGCTCCCCCAGCCAGTGCCGGTCCGTGACCGCGTAAAGGCGGAGCGCCTCCCGAAGCCGTTCTCTCCTGTTCTTTTTCATAGGTATCTTCTCCCTTCGCTTAAGTCCTGTTTACAGGAACCCCTGTTTCCGGGCAGCCGCCGCGCGGAGCTTGCTGATCACCCATCCTGCGCGTCCGGTCGTCCTTACAAGACAATTCGGAAAGCAATCGCCGTGCGGGATTGCTGATCACCCATCCGGCATGTCTCCATCCTCCGCCGTGCATAGACGAATTCATTCTAAGCAATTCCCACAAGTTATTTCGTTACAGTTCCTTTTAGCGGATCTCGAACCTCGCCCCCTGGTCCAGGGTTTCTTTGTCCATATTATAAATTGCGTCAATGATGCGATTTCGATATGTGGAATTTCCGTCTCCTGCCTGCATCCGGCTCCAGCCGATCTCGCCCGCAAGCCCCATCGCCGCAACGGCGGCCGCGGCCGCCTTCAGCTTTGTCTCCGGATTGGCCGTGACAAATGCCGTCATCATGCCGGAGAGCTGGCAGCCGGTACCGGTGATCCTGCCCATCTCCGGACGGCCGTTCCGGATCACGTAGCACCGCTCGTGATCCGCCACCAGATCGATCGCGCCGGTGACCGCAATGATCGCGTCCGTCTTTTCCGCCAGTTTTTTGACAAAGGCCACCGCCGTGTCGAGCGTTTCTTCCGTCACGGCGTCGGCCACGTCGGCATCTACGCCCTTCGTCGTCCCGCTGCCCAGGGCCAGGGTCTTGATCTCCGATATATTACCCCGGATAACCGTAAACCGGATTTCCTTCATCAGCCCGACCGCCGTGTCCGTACGGAGCGCGGAAGCGCCGGCGCCCACCGGGTCCAGAAGAACAATATGGCCCAGCTCGTTCGCTTTCCTTCCCGCGCGGTACATCCCCTCGATGCTCCTTTTATTCAGCGTACCAATATTGATGTTCAGCCCGCCGCAGATCGACGTAATATCCTCCACGTCCTCCGGCTCATCCGACATGATCGGACTCCCCCCGCACGCGAGCAGAATATTCGCCACATCGTTCACGGTGACATAATTTGTAATATTATGAACCAGCGGCACCCTCTTTCGAACATTTTCAAGACATATTCCCAGCATAATCGTCCTCCTTTCATTACCGTTCCAACCTCATGGCCGTCCGCACGTTGAACCGTACCCAAAGCCGCCCGCGTTCCCGGCGTCTGAACGCGCAGCCGGACAGCAGCGCGAAGTCCTTCCCGCATGGCAGCCTGAATACAAGGCGCGGCGGAGCAAAAGCGGCATTCGCCTCGCCCCTCCCCGCGTACTGCTGAAACCAGCGTTCTTTCCTGTACGGCCACAAAAAAACAGCAGATATGCCGACCAGGCACATCTGCTGAAAGCAACGCAAAAAAAGCGTCTCCTCATCACTTTGTCCCTACGTTGGCATTATCCAAATCAGGTTATGGGTCCGGGACATTACCTCCCGTTCTCAGCCCGTCTGCACGAGCTCCCCTTTGCAAGCACTAGAATACTACATCTTTTCTCTTTCCGCAAGAGAAAAATCGTTACGGCAAACCGTTACGAGCAAAAAACGTTTCTGGTCACCGTGTGACCAGAAACAATCTTTCATCGTTCCTTGGCGCCAAAGTATTTGAACGCGAGCATGGTGATATCATCGAACGGCTCCGCCCCCCGGACAAACTCCTCGATCCCGCTCCGGACATTTGCAAGAAGCTGCTCCGGCGAGGCGTCGGGCTCCTTATTCAGCGCCTCCAGCATACGGTCCGTGCCGAAAAGCTCATACTCGGCATTTGCCGCCTCCGTAACCCCGTCCGTGTAAACAAAAAGACTGTCGCCCGGGCTCATTGAGAAGGCATGTTCCCTGAACCTAATGTCTTCCATAGAGCCAACCGCCGGCGAATGCCGGTAGATAACCAGCTGATATTCTCCGTCCGCGGTGCGCAGCGCCGGATGCTCATGGCCCGCGTTGGCCGCCTTTCCCTCTCCGGTGGTCAGATCCAGAATCCCCAGCCAAACCGTCACGAAAAGCTCCGCGTCATTTCCCTCACAGAGCTGGTTGTTCACATCATAAAGAATCTCCGAGGGCGATCCGCCCATCATGGTCCGGTTCTTTATGAGCGTGCGCGCAACCATCATAAACAGGGCCGCCGGCACACCCTTGCCGGATACGTCCGCGATTACCATGGCCAGATGGCTGTTATCCACGAAAAAGAAATCATAAAAGTCCCCGCCGACCTCCTTGGCCGGCGTCATGGAAGCATAAAGCGCCACCTCTCTGCACTCAGGAAATGCCGGAAACAGCCTCGGCAGTACGCTGAACTGTATTTCGCTGGCAAGATTGAGCTCCGTCGCGATTCTTTCCGTCTTTTCGGTCTCCGCCTTCTGCGCATAGATCGACATTCTGCCGCAATGCGCGATCAATACGCAGATCACGGCAATCATGAGAAACAGAACGAGCTTTGGCAGAAAGCTGTGCTGCAGAAAACGAAGGAACATCTGGTGATTGTCCACCAGCGACGGATCCAGAACATCCCTCACGTTGAAGGCGTCGGGGGAGGTCAGCACCGTGCCTCCCGGAACCACCGCCATGTTCATATCCATGCGCATGATCCCGTAAACAATACCGGCGTAGCTGGCCAGAAGATACGTAAGGATGGTCAGGACGGAGATAAAGATCGTGAGCACGCGGGAATAGTACCTTACCGAAATAACCACCGGAAAGACCAGGCAAAGCACGATATTATGACCCAGGGCCATATGAAGCGTGGACAGCACAAGCACATAAACGATCAGAAGCATGCCCTTCAGCCATTTTCGCTCTCCCTTCAGATGACTGCAGATCCCGGCCGCGGCCAGAAGGACGATGATCGCGACGCCAAGATATTGCAGCATGACCTGATTATTGATGGAAAACACCTTCAATACCGAAAGCAACAGGATGAGCAGGGCGATCGCGGCCGTGTAAATCAGCAGTCTGGCCACAAAGAGGTTGGAAGCCACTTCATTGTTCCAGAGCGTGTCTGTCGTAAAAAGAAGCTCCTCCCGCATCGTTTTGAAAAAGCGCTTATGCATTTTCACGGTCTGATTCCTCCAATCGTCTGATCGTTACTGTTCACTCCGTTCACAGTAACGAAGGCGTTTTGCAATTAAATCGTCCTTCGGACGATGGCACGCCTCAGTGTACAGAAAACAGTCCGTGCCTTAGCATCCAGCAGAAACGTCCGGTGGACGTTTCTGTCGGAGTGGACTGTTTTCTGTAAAACGCAGGTCCGCGACAGAATAGAAATCTGTGGTCTATACCGGGCTGATATTTGTCACTGGCCCGCAGCCAGACAGCAAGTGTCTGGCTCGGGTATGAACAGTATCGTCTGATTTCCGTAAGGTCAGCATATGTATGGATCCGCGGCCAGATAACGGACGACCTCCATCAGATTTTCCGGCACCGCTTCCGCCAGCGCCCGGATCTCCTCATCGGGCTGCCGAAGATCCGGAACCATGATGGGACGGAGCTTTCCGGCGGCCGCCGCCCGGATCCCGTTAAAGGAATCCTCAATCGCGTAAGCCCGCTCCGGAGAAACCCCGATTTTTTCACACGCGAGCAGATAAATGTCCGGAGCCGGCTTGCTCCTTGCCGCCATGTCCCCGGTCACAATCTCATCAAAGTACCCCAGGATTCCCGCGTCCCGCAGCTCCTCAACGACAATATCCTTTTTTGTGGAGGTTGCCAGGGCGATCCTCTTCCGGGCGCTCCTCAGGAATTCCAGGATTTCCCGAACGCCGCTCTTCATCGGCAGCCTTCCTCCGTCATATCTTTCGTGAAAAAGGAGGGAAGCCTCCTTCGCGTATTGATCATACGGAAAATCCTCCCCGTAAGTCTCCAGCATGATCTCTCGCGTCCTTGCCATCGTGGTTCCCGTGCAGGCAAGATACGGTGCCTCGATCCCCTCGATCCCGTATTTTTCGGCAAGCTCCAGCCAGCAGATTAGAAAGGCTCTCTCCGTATCGAAGATCACCCCATCCATATCAAAAACAACCGCGTCGAAATCCTTCATGACAGCTCCCCCTTTAAGGCCGGCCGTTTTCTCTTTTTTTTCAGGATCGCTTTCCCGTCCGCTTTCCCTGAATATAAACGTTATTCTTCCTGATACAAGAAACCGTCCGAATCATCGGCTTTCCATGGTTAATCGAGGTTACAAGTCACTCCCGTGCCAAACACTCGCCCTAAAGGACTAGCTGCGCGTCGCAGTTTGGCACGGGCCAGTGACATAAATCAGCCTGTGTATGAACCATAA